>NZ_BMXA01000006.1 GCF_014651515.1 Arenicella chitinivorans | reverse complement strand
GTGGGTCTCAATTTACCCGTAAGACGAACATGGAGAAAGGATATTTATGTGTCGGAATCAACCATACAAGGCTCCAAAGTTTGCTCCATTCGCTGCGCTCATTCCGCGGGACGCATTTTCAACGCGCCCCTTGGCACGGCGTTATGCCTAAGGAAGTTTCTCACTTATGAGTCAAGATTGGATTCTGCAGAAAAAAGAAACTCGTCGAACTTTTTCAAAATCAACTTGGGTGCCTTTGAGAGCGTCTATTGACAATGAGAAAGGAAATGTAAAAAAAATAGGCTTTACCAACGAGTTTTTTGGATGTGGATCGGTTGCATTTTCTCCTGATCATCGCGATGTCGCTGAAAAACTAAGTTGGAGTGATATTGGGATTGGTTCAAATATCGGCCCATATGCATACGATGATGGCTACTACTCAACCATAGATGAGTATCAATATAACGATAAAGAGCCTATCGGAGTTCATCTCGTCCTTGAACTATCGCAACCTGTTGTCGGAGGACGGCAATGGATATTGACCCCTGACCTTGTTTCTGCGCTTCGCCTAATTAAAGAGGGGCTGAATTGGGTAAGGCCAGAAGAAAATTTTGTAGTTGTAGCTCGAGAAGTTCTTGATGAAAAAGGTGAGCCAAAGCTGATTGAAATTAAGAGGGAGTTTCTTCTCGACTATTTAGCGGCTAGAAATTTATCTCTAAGGTTATCGTACTATCGGCAAAGAGTTGAAAACGTACCAACACTGGAAGATAGCGAATATGCAGGTCTAGAAGACCGCCAAGAAGAGAGGGATGGCGGTCGCTATGAACTGCTTGTTCGCAGTATAAATGATGTGTTTGGTGGGAGCTGGGCAATGTTTCGTACTTGGCGCACTGATGTAGATGAAGAAGAAGATGCTCCTGTAATGGGGCCTGAAACAAACGAAAATACTGATTATGAAAGCTCTGAGGGAAACAAGTCTGGTTTTGATGGTGTACGGGTAGAAGGAGAGTTTTGGCGGGATGAGTGGATTGACCACCAAGGTATAAGCAAGCGTGTTAGAGGGGATGCTGATACAAATTTACCTCAATTCATAGTCGAAACAGATAGTACGCGCATTGCGTCATCTGAGCTAAACAATGAAGACGTTGGAAGATGGTTATGGTTTCGGTCAAGTATTGTAAATGAACTGTTGGGGCTTCGAGGCTTCTCACTTAAATGGTATACAGCCGAAACAGGCGCTATTCACTCCACTTCCGGTTATAGAATTCACTTTGGAATAAACTCAGAGGATTTCATTACAGTATATGCTTATGACATAGCCCGTCTTCCTTCATGGGAACAGAACTTATGGGCTGCCCATAACGCAGTCCCAGAGGGCAAGGTTTCCAGTGAATTGTTAGATTCTCAAGTGAAAGCTCAACCAGCATCCACACATGCAACTGAAGAGTTGCTTTTTGAAGTAATGAGTATGCTTGAGAATGAATTTAAACAAGAGTTTAATGTTTCTCTATTCTCACATGATTTAGACCGTGTAGAAGCCTTAAAGAAAATATCTAGATTCGAAAGTAAAGATCAGGCGTCACTGCTTAGACTAGCAAAAGAGATTGTACGCGTTTTCTCTGACCGGCTAAATGTCAAAGAGTTACGCACGTTATCAACACATGCGAATAAGGATAAACTTGGCTCAAACAAACTATTACAAGACATACTATCCCAGAAAGTTGGCGATGATACTGCTCGTAAAGTCTTTGGGCCAATTGTAGGTGCTTATGATATGCGAGTAGGTGATGCACACCCGACCAGTTCAAAGATTGGAGAAGCCTTAGAGCTTGCCGGAATTGACAATGAAAATTCGTTTTTAAGGCAAGGGCAACAATTGATTTCCAATGTTGGGCAATCAATTTGGTGGATTGGTAAGATGATATTTGAAAAGCCCCAAAAATGATGAGTCTCGCAAGTTGGCATAACAAGGCGCTGCTGTCGGACAATTTTTCCGCTGCGCTCCAAAATTGCCGCAGAGCGCGGCGTTATTAGCATTACCAATTGCTTCAGAATACGTCGCTTTCTAAGTTTGTCTGTTTATTCTTGGGTATCACTCGATTTCTTCTGCTCACCACCTCTTCGAGCAGCCATATACATCACCAAAGAAAATAGTGTGGACACAAAAAAAGGGAGCGCTAGGCTCCCTTTCTCGGTTTTAGCTAATTCGCTTAAACGGCTTGGATATTGTGGGCTTGTGGGCCTTTGTCGCCGTGTGTCACGGTAAACTGAACTGATTGACCTTCTTCCAGCGATTTAAAGCCAGAGCCGGTGATTTCGCTGTAGTGAGCGAACACGTCAGGGCCAGAAGACTGCTCGATAAAACCAAAACCTTTAGATTCGTTGAACCACTTAACGGTTCCGATAACTGTGCTAGACATAATAAATAACCTGTATTTTTAAATTTAAGTGCGCCTGCAAGAGGCGGAAATGCTATGAAGAAGATACTGAAATTTAAAAACGGCAGGACGGAGAATTACGAATAAAACAGCGAAATGAAGAATGTAAATATAGTGTGCTTTCCTTGTAGCTGGCTGCACTATATAGCGCTTTTCGTCACAAGTATAGTGATTTATTCACTTTTACGAATTCAATTCGATTCGATCGGTGAGTTTAAAGTTTAAATAGCGTCAGAGTTGATCAATGCGATGCCGACTTGAGTATCACGTGACTGTTACCCAGAAAAGTAGAATTGTGTCTATTGAGTAATTAACAATTGGGTTCAACTGTGCCTGGATTATAGTTTTTTCGGAGCTTTGGGAGTGAGCGGTGTTTAGCGGAATCGGCTCTGACTTCTTCAAACCACATTTAAATTACAGGGTGTTGTGCTTAGAGGTATGCCGTGGAATACATAACAATTTGCATGGTTTCAATAGCCATTTTTTATCCATTGGTGATGCCATGGGGTAGAATCTTGCTACTTTATTGTCTAGCAATTTGGTGTGCGTTGTGGGGCGCTTTTTTCTTCCAAATTGAGCGCGAGACCAATCCAAGTTATGAGGCTGGTATTGTAAGTGATGGGGTTATTTTAGGGATCATCGTCATCATGTTTATGATTGTCATCATTGTGCGAGCGATTTTCCACTATATTTGGCGTAAAAATCACGCAACCGCCGCTCAGTAACAACAAGGTTAACGATTCAGATTGCCAGCCATGCGGGTTTGGTTCGCTGGCATTGCGGGCGTTAGGAGAAAACGTCATTAAATACATAGCGAGCACCATAGTAATTCTTTTACTCAGTTTTTCTGCTGCCGCAGAACAACTACAGGAACAAAATTTGAAATTTGGAATGCAGGCAGTTCTAACCGCCAGCCCCGGTAAAGGTTCTGAGCTGGCGGCGATAATGCTTCGAGCATCCAACGTGGTTTCAACTATGGAGGGTTGTGAACTCTATGTGGTTCAGCAGTCACTGACGGACGAAAACCAAATTCTCGTGACGGAGCTTTGGTCTAGTAAAAATGATCATCAAAACTCGTTAGCGAATGAGAAGATACAAGCGTTAATTGGTGAAGCAAAACCCATCATTTCGAGTATGTCGGGTACTCCAGCTAAATATATTGGTGGTCACGGTATTGAATAACACCGTCGCGTCTTTTACCTCACAGTCATTCAAGTCTCTTGGTTTCCCTAACCGCCACGGTTACATGGTTCAAGTACGAAACATACAGTTCTCTATGTCTGTCCGAATCTAGATGGTGAAATCATCCAGCTTGCTTGGACCTGAGCACAATTATCCTCTCCTTGGGCCTACAGCTAGAAAACCAAGTAGGATTCACAAAGTGCCAAATAATTGAACTAAAGGTCACACAAGACAGAACTAAACAGATTTAAGTTTACAGTTAAAACACCGAAATTCATTCTTAGCGCTCTACTGTTTTAGCCGATCACGGTGATGTGGCGGCGTTTAAAGCATTCGATGCGTGAAGGAGAAAAGAATGAAGACGATAGTAAATCCGTTTAAATTAGTCGTGCTTTTGTTGTTGTGTGTGTTGTTTGCGAGTGGGCAGATGGCGCAGGCCAGTGGCTTAATGACGGCGAAGGGCAGTACCACGGTATTGCAGATCCAGGACCACGAAGTGCGTGTGACGATTGAAGACGGTTACGCGATCACGGCGGTCGAAAACACGTTTTACAATCCATCGAACACCGATCTAGAAGCGGTGTACGAATTCCCGGTTCCGAAAAACGGCACGGTGGCTGAGTTTACGGTGTGGATCGATGGCAAGCCGGTTATTGGTGAGGTGGTCGAGAAGCAACGTGCGCGTGAACTTTACGAGTCTGAAAAAGCGGCGGGTCGTGATGCGGGGTTGACTGAGAAGGTCTCGTTTTACCGCTTTGAATCGAGCGTGTCGCCGGTGCGTGCCCAGCAAACCACGCGCACACGGATTGTGTACATGCAACCGGCAGATGTGGAAGGCGGTATCGGGCGCTACGTTTACCCTTTGGAAGAGGGCGGGACGGATCAGGCCAAATTGGACTTCTGGCAGACGGATAGCAAAGTCACCGGCAAGTTCAGTTTTGACATGAATCTGCGCTCGGGCTTTCCAGTTGACGCAGTGCGCTCCCCGGCGCATCCGCATGCGCAAATCAATAGCAGCGATGCCAACAACTGGCAGATCGCGATCAATCAGACCGGCACCACGTCATCGACACCGGTGATGAGTGAGTCTGCGTTGGATCAGGTGGACGCTGAAGCTGATCAACGCGCGGTAGCGTTTGCTGAGCAAGAAGCATCCGCCTCGGGTAGCGCCTTGAATCAAGACATTGTGGTGTATTGGCGTTTGCAACCCAATCTGCCTGGCGCGATTGAGTTGGTAGCACACAAGGAACCGGGCGCGCGACGAGGAACATTTATGTTGACCGTGACGCCAGGTGTGGACTTGCAACCAATCACTGAAGGTCGGGACTGGGTGTTTGTGTTAGATCGCTCTGGCTCCATGCAAGGTAAGTACCAAACCTTGATGGATGCCACGGCGCAAGCGCTGGCGAAACTCAGTCCGAATGATCGTTTTAGGGTGGTGCTGTTTGATGACCGTGTGGAGGAGCTGACTAATGGCTGGATGCACGCGGACGATGTGTCGTTGTCGCAGGTAAGTCGTGCTCTAAACAACACCTCGCCGCGTGGTGGCACGAATTTGTATCAAGGTATTGAAGCCGCAATTCAGGGTCTGGATGCGGATCGCACGGCAAGCATTGTCTTGATCACAGATGGTGTGGCGAATCTTGGGAAAACCGAGAAAAAGTACTTTCTCGATTTGCTCGGCCAACAGGATGTGCGTTTGTTCACCGCGATCATGGGTAACGGCGCCAATGTGCCGCTGCTCGAGAGTATGACCAAAGCGTCTCGAGGTTTCTCAGCGAGCGTGTCAAACAGCGACGACATTATGGGCGTGTTAATTGGTGCGCTGGAGAAAGTGAAATACCAGGCGTTGCACGATGTGCGTTTGCAAATCGAAGGCGTGAAAACGTCGGATCTGGTATCGAGCAAAGTCGCTACGCTATATCGTGGCCAGCAGATGGTGATTTTTGGTCACTATTTTGGTGACGGCTTGGCTAAGGTGACATTGGATGCCAAGGTCTCAGGCGAAGACAAGCAATACCTCACCGAGTTTAATTTTCCTGAGCAAGCCACTACTAATCCAGAAGTGGAACGCTTGTGGGCCTACGCCAAAATTCAAGAGATCAAAGACCAGACGGACTACTTAGGTACTGACTTAGAGGATTCCTCGGCGGCAATTGTCAGCACATCGATTGAGTACGGTCTGGTCACAGATTTTACCTCGATGATTGTGATGACCGACGCGCAGTTCGAAGCGAATGGCATCGAGCGCGCGAATAAAAAACGTCGTGAAACTGAGCAGGCAGCACAAACACAACGTGCGGCTGCGCCAGTGGTGCAGCGTCAAGCGGACGCAGGCAGTCCCGCGTTCAGTGATAATCGACCGAACTACCGCGGTGGATCTGGCGGCGGTGGTGGTGCGATTAATCCATTGACAATGCTGATGTTACTCCCCCTCGGCTTGGCTTGGATTCGACGTCGAATCCAGGTGCAAGGCTCGGCACGGGTGTAAGATTGAGCAGCGTGTTACAGGGAGGTGGCACGCTGTTCTTTTAGTTGAACTGTTTAAAAACTGACGTTTTGATGACCATGAAATTTCCGCTAATTACTTTGACTGTTGCGTTCGCCACGTGCGCACTCTATGTGTTTTTGGGTGCCATGCCGGAGCTACTAATCTGGCAACACGGTGAGGGTCAACAAGGCTGGCAATGGCTAAGCGCGCATTTTGTGCACATTAGCGCCGAGCACTTGGTTTGGAATACTGTGGCATTGTTGGTGCTGGGCAGTATCGTCGAGCAGAATTCACCAACCGCATTATTGTTCGCTTTGGTGGCGGGCGCCATCGGCGTGAATATCTACCTGGCTTTTTTCTACACGCTCAGCGCCTATGCGGGTTTGTCTGGCGTGTTGAATACCGTGCTCGTTGTCGCGCTCTATCAGCTTTACCAGAACCCTGCGTACAAATTTGCGAGCGTGCTAACGTTTATTCTGTCCGTGGTGAAGGTAGTAATCGAGTACTGCTTCAATCTGTCACTGTTTTCCACGCTGCCATGGCCCTCTGTGCCGCAAGCACACTTAGCTGGGTTGGTGACTGGGGTCGGACTATGGGCTTTGGGTGTATGCCAGCGAAAGTGTGTAACGGGCAACCTTACCTCCACAGGTGCCAAACTGTTCGGGCGCGTTGAGCGTTAGCCCAGACAAAACTCTGTTGGTTACCGCAGGACAAAACGGCGCCTTGCTTTTTGGCGGTGAATAATAGCCGAAATTGTTCGACGCGCTGGCGGTCGACGATGCGCACCGCAGGTGGCGCGGTCTAGGTCTTTCCCTTTAGGGGAATATTTTGCATGCTGAACTCATCAATAGTACCGTTCCGCGTTGAAAATAGGCCGCTCGTCAGCAAACGGTTTGCCTCGCTATTTTGATTAGGGTAAATGTGGAACTCACTCCAACCACGCAATCAATCCTACCTATATTGATCTGTACCTAATCATTGCTCACACCACATGTTAAAACTAAAACTCAACCTTTTCTTAGTGCTGGCCACTGGACTCACGACCGTTGGGCTTGCCAACGCGATGGTCGCCTCAAAAGAACATGCTTCTCTGTTGGTTCCAATCATTGGACTGTTACTGGATGACGACGGCGAGCAATCGATCGTCGACAGTGATAATGACGGCGTGCCAGATCATTTAGATGCCTTTCCTTTTGATCCGAACGAACAAAGCGATAGCGACGGCGATGGCCTTGGCGACAACCGCGACCCACGTCCTAATACGCCCGAGAGCATCATCGTTTTAACAGCTGAACAGCAGCAATCGAGTATCGCCTTGCACTGGTTCACCAACCTCCCCAGTGGCTGTCGAGTTTTATCGAGTCACAACCGTCAGCGGCCAGAGCGTGTGCACGTTAATGGGTTAGGGCGAGCGACGGAGTATCAACTTCTCTTAAACGCCAACCAAGTCGGGCAGTATCAAGTATTCATCGAGTGCTACGACAATTTGGGGAACAGTCTTTTTTCTGAGCCGATGAACATAGAGGTAGGTGCGTAATGTTACTACAAGTTGAAAATACGCTGAGGGCGTGTCGCACACTGGCGGTCTGCCTGACGCTGAGTTTGGTGTTAAATGCAACTGCGTTCGCTGCCGACTACCCAGAAAACCGAGACTATGGAACGCAGGGTGATTTCCTTGCTAAACGGGGTACCGCATTTGGCCGAACTGCCGATTTAGGTGTGGTTGGCCCTCTCTTGGTGAATTTGCCCGAAGGCCCAGGCAGCACCTCAGATGGCATTCCATACCGCTCTGAAGATACGGTTTGGGACATCACCGATTTAACTAATCCCGTAATGATCCGCTCGCTCACCTGTGACAATTGTTATCTAGGCCAGCCGATTGGCGCACATGCTACTGTGACGCGTTTTGATGAGACGCGCGGGTATTTATATACTCGTAACGGAAACCCGGCCGAAGACGGAGATTGGATGACATACGATCCCGCTGGCGTTGACTCGAATAACCAGGCGGTCTCACGGAATTTGTATACTCGAGGCCGCGAGCCCTTTGCCTACACCTTGATGTTTTCGCCGTATTTTGCACACAGTTTTTGGAACTACGGCAATGCACCTGGTCGCTTACAACAAATTCGCAATGCCGATGTTTTGGGTGATTCAACGCAAGACCCTGACGAATACTGGTTAGGTGAGGTCGTTGTTGAATGGGATCATTTGGCAGAGACAGGCGTGACTGGGTTTGGCTCGTGGCTTGGCAATTTATTTGTGATGGCATCGGACCAAATGTCAACCGGAATGGCGATCTACGATATGGCCGGTGTGCGTGATGGTCAACGACCCAGGTTGCTTAGTGTGTTTAACCCGACTCGAACCGAACCTGATGGTAATCGTATCGGCATAGGCGGGTACTGGGTTGAACCGTACGGTACTAACAAAATGGTTTGGGCCGCACGCGAGCGCGTAGGACTCTTGCCTGAGCGCCACTATCCTGCGATCTACGTTGTAGACTTCAGTGATCCTGAGTCACCGTTTTTGAGTTGCGAGATTTATTTTGATCAAGATCAGCAAAGTCCTCACGATGGCGATGCGTCGAGCGACCCCATGTACGTGAACTTTCAAGATCAGTATGCGTTTGTCGATCATTTTCGCGTCGACTTGGAGCGCTGTGAGACGGCCTATGCTGATGGGCAAATCGACAGTACGGAGTTTGACCAGATCGTGGTGCGGTACAACGACATACAAAACAGTTGTGATGGCAGCCAGTACTTTCGCCCGCTGGGGCAGGTGGGAATCTTTGGCGGATACGATTGGTGGGAAACACAGGCAAAAATTCGTGTCAGTGGTGGTGAGCTGGAATTGAATCGCTGGCATACCAATCAGTCTGGACAAGGCTTCAATCCGTTATGGCGAACTCCCTCGGGCGACTACGTGATCACCAGCCGCGACATGAGTGTTGGGGATGTGCTTACCAATTCGGCGACATCACAAACCTACACCATCACGGATCTGCAGCGCGACGAATCCATTAACGAGCAGGGCATGTGCTTTTACGTGATTCATGACGAGCCGGATACACGTCCGCCATTCGTGTCTGGACATCGGCCAACAGCAAATCAAACCAATTACCCGATCGATGGATACATTCACCTACACATTCCCGAAACACTGCGCTCAGAGAGCATGGTTAACGCATTGCAGGTGCAAGAGTTGGATGCTTCAGGCAATCCGGTCGCCAGCGTGTCATTCCGACATCAATTTACGCATACTGGCACGTGGTCAATATGGCCTAACGCGTACTTGAAGCAAGATACCAGTTACCGTGTTTCGGTGGACGGCGTGCAGGACTTTATGGGCAACACGCTGTCGCCGTATAGCTTTATATTCACCACCGGTAATGAACTGCCCACGAACCCAGACCCGGACCCCGGTGATGACACACCGGCACCCAGTTTTCCTGGTACCCCATACATGCCGCGTCAGTCGAGCCAATTGACCTGTGATGACGAATCTCAAACCAACAATGTTTGGGCAGTTAACCCTGACAATGACAGTGTCACCATCGTTGATACGTCTCTTGATTCGACGTCGTTTGAATTGAGTGTAGTGGATCAACAGGAGCTGTACTTAGACTACCAAAATCCGACTTCCGCGACGCGCATTGGAGCGTATGTTGCCATTACTTATCGTGCAGACGATAAAGTAGTTTTTCACGATGCTGATACGACGTATCCTGTGTTCGCAATCGATACCGGCCACGGCTCGCAGCCCGTCGCGGCGATCGAACACGGTGGCGACTTACTGGTGGCGACCTACGGAACCGGCGAGGTCATTCGCATTGACGTCGCTTCACAACAGATTATCCAACGCTTGGAGGTGGGCCCTACGCCTAAGGCCATGGCCATGTTCAACGATCGACTACTGGTCACGCGGGAAATTTCGGCTGACCAGTACGGCGAAGTTTATGATCTGCGAGTCGGCCAAGAACTGACTCTGCAGCGCCGGATTCGGATTAATAAGGTCACCGTGCCAGATGACATCGACCATGGCTCAGGCGTTCCGAATATTCTGTCGAGTATTGTCATTAACAGCGATGGCACGCGTGCGTATGTATCGGCAATTAAGGCCAATACTGACCGCGGACTGTTTAGGAATGGGTTGCCGCTGGATGACGATAATACGGTTCGTCCAATGCTGGTTGAGATTGATCTAGTTAATCACCGAGACGCGAATACCCAACCCAGCTCACGCGCCGGGACGGTTGATTTTGACAACGCCGCGGACCCAACCTTTGTTACCTATTTGGTTGACGGAACTACCCGTGTTGTTGCTATGCAAGGCAATAATTTGGTGTTTGCTGAAAACGCGCAGAATAATACTGCCGCGCAATTTCTAACCGGCGGGGCACCACAGGCAATGTGTGCAACGGTTCGACAACTTTACGTAAAAAACCTAACCACGCGCTCGGTAAGTGCCATTGATGTGGCGGGCTTTATTCATGATGGTCGCAATCAACCACGTATCGTAACGATTAACACCGTACAGGACGAACTTTTTACTGAAACTGAAAAACGCGGCAAGCAAGTTTTTTATCACGCCTCGATGCCGGCCATGGGGCCAGAGGGCTACATCAGCTGTTCGGGGTGTCACGTGGATAGCGGCGACGATGGACGTGTGTGGGATATGACGGCCTTGGGAGAAGGGCTGCGCAACACGCTCAGCCTTAATGGCGCCATGGGCACACGGTTTGGCGCGTTACACTGGTCGTCTAATTTCGATGAGGTGCAAGATTTTGAGCTGCAAATTGAACAGCTCAACAAAGGCGTTGGATTGATTGATGGCGTTACGTTTTTTGGTCAGTCGCCGTTGGACGAACAAACCCGTGGGCGAAGTGCAGATCTTGATGCATTAGCGGACTACCTTGCCAGCTTAGGAAAACGCAGCGTTGCTCGATCGCCTCATCGAACATATACAGGCCAACTGACGGATGCCGCCCAACGAGGACAAGCCGTGTTCGCTGCTCAAGGCTGCGCGAGCTGTCATAGTGGCAGTGCATATCGAGATGGACTCAGCCATGACGTTGGTACCATTAAGTCCGGATCTGGAAGCCGCCTGGGCGGCGTTCTCACATCCATTCGCACGCCAAGCCTAATTGAGTTATGGCAAAGTGCGCCGTATTTTCATGATGGTTCCGCTGCGACGCTTCAAGATGTGCTTTCGGCCGGCAGTCACGCGGTGAATTTAACGAGTGACGAGCGCGCCGACCTAATTCAATTTTTGTTGTCGATTGATCGTGACTTATATATTGATGATGATCAACCTTTTACGCCGTGATAGTGGGTTGAACGCTATGCTATTAATGATGCGGTTCGTGCTCAAACACGAATCAAACAATCAGGTTAATCTTCTTCATCCCCATAAGGTTTTAAGTCGTGAATCAAGGATCTCAAAGTTATTTTTCACAGTTGCTGCGGGCAATGAGAAAGCAATATGGTCTTACACAGGCAGATTTAGCGGATCGCGTTGGTACAACGGCACGGCATGTCTCCTTTCTCGAAACAGGGCGATCTCGCCCTCGACCCGGCATGGTTGGCAGAATTGCCAACGCGTTCAATATATCGAGTGTTGAAAAAAACAGTTTATTGGCCTCGGCAGGGTTGCCTGTCGAGGAAGTAAAGTTTGACCGCAAGGAATCCAACAGTCAGTTTATCGAGAAATCGATAAAATCGATTCTTCGAGATCACGAGCCATTTCCTGGGTGTGTGGTCGATGTGTATTCTCGTATCAAATATGTGAATACCCCATTCTCGGCCTTTTTTTCAAACCTCATCCGGGACTCTGCAGAGGAATCTATCGATGCGTTCTTTGCCGACCCCGAAGTCAAAAATTGTCTAGTGAATTGGCAGGAGATTGCCGATGCGTTCTATCAACGTCGATTATTCGAGTCCATACGAACTGGCGACCATGACCTGAAATCGTTAAGCGATCAAACCAGACGATACATTGACCGGCGCGAAAAACCCAGTGCGGAGTTACAATCTTCAGACGACATGGTGTTATTCCCGATTCTCAAGGCTTTTGGTTATGAGACAGAATTTTTTATGACTGTGTTGCGCTTCGAAAGCGTGAAACAGGGTGCGCTAAGTGAGCTACGCGTGGAGCTGTTGTATCCAAAAGATGCACATGCGGAAAAGCAGTACACAAAAATTATGCGAGAAAAGCTTAACCACATCCAACAATCAGGTTAACCAGAGGGAATGCATCGCGGTGCGTTAAGGCGTTAGAGGACGTTCGACTCGTTAAGTGCCGCTTCTGGGTGATGTTTTCGGTTGTGAGTTGCTTCACCGCCCGAGACAGCATCGCGTTGAAGCTGCTCGATGCGCGTTTGGTCAAGCCGATGGTGCTCTATGTGTCGCGAAGGCGAAAGTGCACGCGCTCAAGGTCATATCGAGCTTATGCGGGGTTCAACCATGGTTCATTCTGTGTGCGGATAATCACTTCCAACCGATTATGGGCATTGAATTTTGACAGAATCGATGACACGTGGGCTTCGATGGTGCGAATAGAACGCGAGAAGTTGGCGGATATCTCGGCGTTTGAACGACCTTCCAGTATCTGATGCAGGACTTGTTGTTCTTTACGTGTGAGGCCGAGTGGATGCTGTTCAGCGTCGGTGCTTTTACCTCGTTTCGATTTAGGGAGTAGGCCGTGCAGACTTCGTCTTTTGAGCTCTGCTTTGAGTTTATTGCCGAGGCCTGTGGCTGAGCAGGCTTCGACAATTTGGTAGGCCTGAACCAGTGATTGATTCATGCTGCTTGATGTGTCTTGCATCAGACAGATAGCTTGATTGAGAGGTGTGTTATGCGCTTTCCAGGCGTTTGCTGCCGCGCGGTAATCACCACTCAGTTCCAGTTGGTACGGCGCGGGTACGTGAGTTTGGTGCGTGATGGTGGTGCCGATCCCGAGCCGTGCTCGCCAGGCGTCGAGTTCGCCAAGACGCCAGTTTTCGAGTTTTGACGGACCGAGTTCCATTAGGTGTTCGAATTGTTCGGCAGCTAGGTTTGAATTGTCGCTGAGCCAGGCAAATTCGAGCAAATTAAAACGCGCTGCAATAATGTACTGTGGTTCACCAATTGAGAGTGCTTTCGCCAGAACCTGTTTTAGTTTCTGTTCTGCGGACTCGTGTGCGGTGAGCGCAAAGACCCTTGCTAATACGTTTTCGGCGGGCATCAGCACGACCATGGCTTTTTCATCTGACCGCAACAGGCCAGTCGCGACGCGCTTGGCGTCCAATAGCTTGCCTTGTTCCAGTCTAACTTGGGCCAGCAGGCCAGAAAGGTAGCCGAGTTTTGATTCGTTTTCGTACCGGTTGCCGTAGGCGATACCTTCGGAAATATAGCGTTCCGCAGTGGGGTAGTCTTTGATTAGAATTGATACGCACGCAAAGTTCACGTAGCCGCGCGCGATGTGCTCATGCAGGTCATGCGCAAGCGACAGATCAAGGCTTTGTTGCAACAGGGCCTGGCCGCTACGATCGCCACTCAGAATCAGAGAGGCGCCCACATTGTTAAGTGCGTGCGCGCGTACCTCGTGATTACGTGAGCGGGCTTCCAGCGCCAGGGCTGTATTGCCTAACTCGATGGCATCTTTGTATTCACTCTGCAGGAGACTAAGTTGTGATTTTAGCGACAGCGCCTTAGCGACCTGGTCCGCACGGTCCGTGCCTTGGAGTACCTCAATGGCCTGGTCGGCAATTAAGCGAGCGCGTGCTGGATTGCCGCTTAGCCAGTGCGCACGAGACAGAGCATACAGGTTCTCGCCGACCTTATCCTGACGGCCCAGTGCCTTCCACAGATTAATCGCGTGTTGTCGAAAGTCGAATACTTTCTCGTTGATTTGATTAGCAAAACTGGATTCCGCAGCCCAAGATTCATACAGTACGGCCGCTGTTTCGTTGTCGGTGGCGTAGGCATATTCCAATCCGACTGATAGATACGCCGCTGCTTCAGAATGCGCACTGAGTTGTGACGATTGATTGGCTAGCTCCTGCGCACAATGGATTACGTCTTTGGTGTGGTTTGCGCCGTGTGTATGCATAAGCTTCCAGACCAGATTTGGGGTCTCACCCGTTGCACTATGCGCTTGTAAAATATTCCGGTGCAATTCAACTCGACGAAGGTCTGGTACTTGTGCAAGTGCAATTTTTCGCACCAGTTCATGTTGAAAAATGATGCGGTCAGTCGGGTCATTAATCAGAAAACCTTGCGCTGTATCGACGAGTTTGGTGAACGCAGTTTGGTCTTTATCCAATGCACGCACAAGTGAGTGTGTCATCGGGTAGGGGATGATACTGAGTGTTTCGAGTAAGTGCCGCTCTTGTTCGTTGAGGCGGTCGATTCGAAGTCGAATAATGTCCTCAATATCGGCATTCGGGCTAAGCTCGGGGTCGTTCAACTGCGTAGCCTGCGCGATGTAAAGCGGGTTCCCACTGGATGCATTGAACAGTGTTTTCAAATCCATGCAGGCCGGAGCAAGGTGTGATAATTCACGCTCAGTAAATGGATGGAGTTCGACGTCGTGCGAAAAATTGCGTGGGATTGCGTCGAGTGTTTGTCGTAGTCGATCACTTGCTGCCAGGCTGGAACTGCGATAGCTGACAAGTAACATGCAGCGTGAAAATACCAAGCGGCGGCCAAAATAGTCGAGAAAACTCAACATGGTGCCATTTGCCCATTGCGCATCCTCAATAATGAGGATTGTGCTTCGCCGTCTGGTTATGAAGAATTGCAACAATGCAGGAAATAGTCGCGTGACATCCGTGTTATCGTCAATGAGTTTGGCGATTGTGCGAGATCGTTGCCTGGCAAATGAAAGGATTGGTGTAAGCTCGTCTGAAAAAATCGAGTCTAGGCAACGGCAGTAAATCAGGTTTGCATGGCCGTGCATTTGGCGACTGAACGCCTGAATCAAACTGGTTTTGCCGATTCCGGACTCGCCGTGCAAAACAACAGCCGCACCGCGGTGGTCACTCAGCGTTTGAGCAATTGACATCAATGCTGAAAGTTCGGTTTTTCTACCAATAAACATAGATTTCTCAATCACCGAGGTAACAATGCGACTTTGGGCATCTATTGAATACCAAAATTAGACTATGGTTGAATTGTAAAAATGAGACATTGGACCCCAAAATTTCTACTTAAAGAGCTGGGATTGTTGGTGTGATTCCGGCTTTGGAGTTGTTTCGATCCGCCGAGGTCAAGGCATCCATGCGGCCCTTCATTCGGCGTGCATTGTACGTACAGGTAGACGATGAGATCGATACCGTCATCAAACCGCGACCGACGGGCTACCCATACTTGATTTGGGTGGTCCGTGGACTGCTCACTCAAGAGTTGGGTGGGAATCACCGGTACGGGGCAGGGAATCTGTTTGTTCCTGGGCAGATTAAAGACCATGAAATCGGCATACGTTATACCGGAAAGTTGATCATGTTGATGCTCGAATTCACAGCATTTGGTTGCTACGAATTATTCGGAGTCACGGGGCGTGAAACGCTTAATCGGTCGCCAACGCTCGCGTCACTATGCCCAACAGGGGCAAAATTTGAGCGTAAGGTGCAGGCGCAGTCGGTCTCGATCGATGTGGCGGATATTACCGCGAGATTTGAGGTGTTATTCACGAACTTGGAGCAAGTCCCTTCCGTGCGCTTGAGCGTTCCCAGTTACTTGGTGAGTGCGTTGCACGAGATAGAAGCCCAAGATGGGGCTATTAGAGTGGCCGAACTATGTGACCAAATTCGCATTTCACGCCGTCAATTTACACGTCGATTTACCGAAATTGTTGGCGTGCCACCTAAATACTTTTGCCGCGTAATTCAGATGAATAAGGTGATGGAGGCACTGATGTCCGACAACGTGGGGTTGATCAGCGACATCGCCAATAACGCAGGTTACTTCGACGAAGCACATTTGATCCATACCGTGCAGAAATTCTTCGGGCTGCCGGCCACGGCGGTGGCAGAATCAGAGCATCCGGCAGTACTTAAAGTACACGCCAGTTCCAGACAGGTTTAATCTTTCGTTCTAAAGCTCGACCAAAGCGATAAAACCGAGGCGCTCTGCTAAAGGGGAGCTGCAAAAATAGGTATTAGCACGGATTCTTTTGCACCAAGCCGGCCATATGCTGACTGCATGAAAATCTACCTAAAAACTGGCAAGGTCAAAACGATAGCCGCCATGTGTATTTCAATGGTGTTTGATCGTTTCACACTCAAGTACCTCCTAATGTTTGTTGCAAGTTTGTGTTTGTACGTGTCAGTCGCCAACGCCAGAGAGCGTTCATGTGATGGTGTTATTTACGCCACTCCTGGCGAGATTATAGACGCCGATGGCAACCTGACTTTTGGCAGAGGCCATCATGATCCATATTCAGGTATTAACCATTTGACGCATGAAAGAATGGTGCTCCTTAGTGGCAAAGGCTCATGTCGATTAGGCCAAGAAAACAAAAAGTGCAGAAAGAACGCAGCGAATGCAGCGCTGAAATGTGCGCGAGCGGTATGGGATAAGCGCTGGGATACAAGGGTTCCTGATGAGCAATGTGGTGCAGGTAGCAATGTCAGCATTAAAGTCTGGGCGCCCGATGAACCAGCTTATATCCAAGAAACGTTATATGGCGATCTTAAGAAAACCATTGAGCATGAAGCATGTTGTAGTTTATTTCCTACCGCTAAGTCGGTTGAAATGATTGTCGGCTACCATGGAAGTAAAGCTTTTTCTCCCAGTTGGACTAAGGGGCAAGAGCGTAGAGAGGAGCGGGCGCAAAAAGCCTGTGCACGCAAGGAATTATTTACCTCAAGTTACCAAGCTAACTGTGATCAACTCAAAGCCGACGGTGTCATTCAATGTCCGACCATACCTGAGTCCAAGCCGATAAATACGCCGGACAAAAGTCGTCGCGCAGCGGGATCTGAAATAAAAACGGCTGAGCCCGCAGCTAAACGTGCAAACCCCTTTCAAATAGAGTCCGCGAAAATAAACTTTGTCAAATTCCCGAAGATTTCAGACACGCAACAATGTCCGCGCAAGGTATTAATTAAAACCACGTTCGTTACCAACAAAGCAGGGCGAGTTGAGTTTGAGCAGCATCGCTCCAACAAACCAGGCAAGCCTAATCGGTTTAGCGCGACAGCTAAGAAGATAAATGGCGAATGGAAAGCGATTCACGAGCGCGTGATTACGGTGAAAAAATCGATCAATCGTTCGTTTATGGCACAAAGCACGAACCAAGGTGTCAAGGTGCGAGCAACGCCGTGGGAAAAACTGGTTATTCGTTGCGATGGTGGGTATTCCGGTGCAGCTAAGGTGAAGTCAGAGGATTGATTGATGATACCAAGCTGCCTAAGTAGCTACCGCCTATTTCTTTGCTTAACTGCGATTCTCGTAGGTGGTTTGGAACTTAGCTCCGCCAATGCCGCAACGATTACCGTAACTTCGAATGCGGATACCAGCTCACCTACTGAGTGTACTTTGCGTGATGCCATCTCATCTATAAATTTGGCCTTACTGCAAGGTGGCTGCACGATTTTAGAAGGCGCGTTTGGTGACTCTGACATGGTGGAGTTTGACGTGCCAACTCCATTTACAATCACCTTAGAAAATGGACCCTTAATGGTCTCTGCAGATATGTCTATTCGTAGCCAGACCGACTCTGAGTTGGCGATCATTCGCAGCACCTTCGGAGCCTTGCATCGCATCATTCATGTCGATGGTGCGCGTGTCAATATTCTAAATTTCACAATTAGTGATGGTTTTGTTGAACACGTGAACTACCCCGACGATCAGGAGCTTGGCGGCGGTATCTATGCAAGCAATGGCGCAAATGTGCGGGTGAGTAGATGTATTATTCGGAATAACCGTGCGGATATTGGCGGCGGCCTCGGCGCGGACATGAGCAGTACTATTTCGATTTATGCCAGTCTGGTTAGCGAGAATAGCGCCGTAGCTGGCGGCGGCGTGGGAGCAATTGACTCCTCGCAGGTGTATATTTTTTCTGAGGCGGTTATTGACAATAATCATGCCACGGAGCTTGGTGGCGGTATCGGCATGCGAACCTACGGTCGCCTGCAAATTAGTCGGAACAGCAGAATCACCAACAATCGGGCCTACGCTAACCCCGAAGATTTTAGCGGGATGGGGACGGTCAGTCCCCCTATCACCGAGGGCGGTGGTATTTCAGTGTCTGACCACAGTCGGTTATTCATTCTTGACGGGAGTGTTGTTAGCGGTAACACGGCCTTGAATGGCGGTGGTATTTACATATCAAATTCGCTATCTGAGATAAGCGAAAGCATTATCGAAAATAACCTTTCTGAAGGTATTGATACGGTGTTCAACGAGCACGTCACCCTAAGGCGTGGTTTCGGCGGTGGCGTACACCTTGATTCTTCAACGCTGACCGTACTCGACACTGAGATACGGGGAAATTCAGCTGCCACTGGCGGTGGCCTTGCCATTTTTGCCGGCAGCGATGCCGCAAGCGGCACAATCTCTGAATCAACGGTGGCCGATAACATTGCGCAAAACTGGGGAGGAGGTATGGCGGTTTTCTCTGGTACCAGTGCCTTTGTGACTAACACGACTGTCTCTAATAATGTCGCCGGGGAAGGTGCAGGCGGTGGTATTTTCCCAGCGGGGGGAGGCCTCTACGCGGTAGATCCTGAAATTATACGAATCTTAAACAGTACCTTCACTGAAAACACTGCGCAAAGTGGTACTGGCGGAGGAATGCACGTGATCAGCGGTTCTGCCATATTGGCAAACACTATTGTTGCTGGTAATGATGGGCTTTTCGGCAGTGAACTTAGCGCCACTGGCGGGAGCCTTTCTCTCTCGAGCAACGCCAATATTTACGGTGACTCAAGCAAGACCTACGATCAAGCAATCAGTTTCGCAGCCCCCTTGTTCCCAGGAAGCAGTGATGTGATTACCAGTAGCACTTTGCAAAATGGTGACGCCAACTTAGCAAGTGCCGCGCTCGACGAAATCATCCTGCCATTGGGTGACAACGGCGGCCTTACACGTACCCATCTGTTGGCGCCAAACAGTCCGGCTCTTAATGCCGCGAATCCCTCTGTTTGTAGCACCTATGTCATCACAGATGATCAGCGTGGCATTCCACGTGACGATGGGCATTGCGATATAGGTTCAATTGAGATCGAACAGCCAGAGTCGGGTTGCTACGTTATTAGAGCCCAAAACGCTAATGTCGTCACGTTTTGCTTGTAGCTATATTTTGTTCGCGCAGAGCACACAAGCAGAGCATAAAAGCTTAAATTATTTTAAAGGTATCGCATGTTGATTAGAAATTTTGCCGCTGCATATTGTCTTACATCTGCGTTTGTCGCGAGCTTTCTTGTGATGCCTAATGCGGGTGCTGCCGCTGAGTCAACGCTTCGCGCTTATCCTTACCCAGTTAAGGCCGGTGTTAAAAACGGTGATTATTCTTTCTCCGTTCCAACACGGGTAAATGAATCACCGATCGTGGAGGTGCATCAATCTGACGGGAGATTTGCGGCGATCCTTAGGGATAAAGATGTTCACTTCAAAACATCGTTCAGTATCGATTGTGGAAATAAATGGCAACTAGAGAAAGATCCTCTGCTGTCGGTCTTCGGGAACTCGGAACACGTTACGGCAGAAAATCTTGGTGTGTTGTCTGCCAACTCTGAGTATTCACATATGACGTCAAGAATGACAAGCTTTGAACCGACTCTTTCGTCGTCACCGCAACACGCGTGCAACACCATTGTCGACGATCGCGCTAATGCGGGATTAGACACGGCCTCGCTTCTAAAAAAAGGGTTTTGGACTAAGATCGATCAGGCATATAAGGTCGGGTTGCGCTATTCCTGTGTAAGAACTAAGAAGAGAAAAAGAAATCTTTTTAATCCTACTCGGTCTAAAAAGCTTAGCGCTTGGCAACCACTCTTTGTTCATTGTGTCGGTGACTCCGATTACGGTAAACAGTTCGCAAAAACAAGTAGAAGTACCAGCGCCAGTAGCGCAAGTCATGATGACATCAAAAAGGCGCTAGCAAAGAAACGCAAGCCTACGTCGTCAAAACAAGCAAAACGCACCAACCCAAAGACGGCGGTTGATGGTGAGCTTCTTTATCAAGGGTTAATCAACTCTGGACATGAGAAGCGAGTTGTATCACCGCCAAAACTATTCGACGACTTTCTTGAATACGGCGCCACAATGACGTCCGCTAGGCAGATGCGTTTAGTCGACTTTGAAACACTGCGCATGAACCAGCGACAATATTATGTTGGGCTCTGGCAAAAAGGCAACGGAACCAGCCTGTTTGTAAAACCACTGACAGTTGCAAAATTTAATAAGCTTCATCAAAAAAATATTAATAAAGGGCTACGTCTCGCCGATTTTGAATTGTTGAAAATCAACCAAGATACCCGTGTGGTGAGCCTGTGGCAGTCCGGCAAATTAGACGAACAATTTTCACCGAACATGAGCGCTAAAGGGTTCAAGCAACGCAATGCGACGCTAAAGAAAACGGGTTTATACCCCGTTGATATAGAGATGCTCGTCAACGACGGGGACATTCGCTACGCCGCATTGTGGCGTCAATCTAGTTCGAATCCGCCGACAAATGATTCGACCTTATTGTCTAAACCAGCTCAATTTATGCCAGCGCTCGAGACAAAGCAATTTCGAACGACCAGAGATGAGCTTGTCAGTCAGGGTAAGCAATTGGTTGATGTTGAACGCGTGGTCAGAGACGGAAAAACATATTTTGCCGGACTATGGGTAGACGGCGATGGGCCTTCACGCCTGAGTAAGCCTCGAAATAGAGTGCAGTTTAAGGATTTTATTAACTCGTCAAAGGCTCCGTTTGTCCAAGACTTAGAAATCCATTTCCAGCTGGAATAAACATATTTTTATAAAAAATAGTCTACCAAATAATTGAAAAGTGTACAGAAAGCGGAACAACACCCTAAAACCTTTGCGGATCATGGTGATCGGAGAATGACGATATGAATACTTGTTTGCGTAATGTAGTGATGCTCTTAAGTCTGCTGTGGTTCAGCAGTGCGGCGTACTGTGGTGATTATCAGCCAGCCGAACTAAAAATCGATCTAGAAGCACGGCAGGCTTCAGGCGATATGTTTACCGTGCGTCACGCCGATGATGACAAAGCCTTGATCGGTTGTGGGGTACGGCATTACCTATCGGGTAATGAAGTTATCCAATATGGCTTTTGCCAAGCCAACAGTTCCGCGATGGAGGTCGGTGCCTTCTGCGAAACGGACAACCCCGCCATGGTGGCCGCCATCAGCGCAATTACTACCTATTCGTACATCGTGTTTCATTGGGACAAAGCAGGCGAATGTACGTTTATTGGTAATAGCTCGCAATCTTTCTATCTACCCAAGAGTTAACGTCGGGTTGACTCACCCAGCGTTGGTTATTAACCCATTAATATAATTGATTTTTAAAGGAGGCAAGCCATGAACAGGAGTATAAAACTTATCGCCATTGCGGCGGTGCTTTTCAGTGTCAGTGCAGGCCAAGGGTTGGCTGACGATCAATCGAAGCGAACCAATCCAGCAGCCAAAGTGTCGGAGCTGAAAAAGCAAGTCAACCGCGCCAACACTAAGCACAAACTTAGAAAAACCAAGCAGGTCAAGGGAAAACAAAAGCGCGAGCTGGTAAAGCGCTATAAGAGCTTGAATAAACGTTTGATGAGTGCCGGCGACACCGTGCCTGCCACTGGCTATATCGTGCGCTATGCGAGACTGAATGATGATCTGAATGCATTCGCGAATGGCCCGGGTGGCGCAGAGGGTGGTATTGCGAGCTGCATGGGCGCTTGTGATGACGAGTACCCCGGCGTTGGTGGTGGCGCTGGAGTTAATCGTGCTGCTTGCAAAATTGGTTGCCTTGTCCATGGCGGAGATGACTCTTAGGGTCGTGAACAACTCACCGGAAGATACATCGGGCTGAGAGGGTCTAATGATTAAAATAACTTTGTTTTCTTGCCTAAATCAGCTCGATTATCGACCGCCTCTCTACTATCGACCACCTATAGGACCGTATTTCAAACTGTTACTCGTCTTGGTGCTGCTGTCGGTATCTCCGCTGGCACTTGCTAACGCGCAAGGTGCATTACCATCCATTACGCTACTTTTACTGGATGACCAACCTGAGCTTGAGCCGAGCGGACCGGTGACGGCGACGTTGCAGTCACTGACACGTGTGCATGGTGTGTCCCCTGAAACCGTCTATTTTTCAGCCCATCAGTCGAACGACATTGCTGACGAATCGTTGCAGCATCGCTACGGTCGTTTGGCCTACCATTTTCATTTTGATGACCCTGATTCCGGCGCGTATGCCACCACTGGCGGCAGTAAGAATCATCAGGTCAGTGGATCACCACGCGCGATCCATACCTTTATCTGCACGCCGGAGTCGTCGCGTTATCAGAGTGGTGTGTGTACCTACCAAGTTGGGGTAAGGGTACAGAACCCAGCGGGCGAGTATGCCGATGATTTTCTGACCGTGACCATTTCTGGTTCTGATCATTACTATAGCGCGGCCGATACCCTCTGTATTTCGACAACGGGTGATTTTACCGGTTGTGAAGGTACGCAGCTTAATCAGACCCCTGATGTTGGCGAGTTTAGTGGTAAACGTGTGCGATTTCGACGCGGCGAATCGTTTGCCAGCGCCTGTATTGGGTATCAGGAGTCGACTGTGTTGCTCGACGCGTTTGGTGAGGGCGAGCAGCGGCCATTTTTACCGTCGGTGCGAGTTGGCGTCGACAGTAGTTGCAATGACGGTGTGCCATCGAATGCGGATTTAGTTAACTATCCTGACCTCAGTCGAGATGTGAATGGACACATCAGTCAGGGCTGGGCATACGACGTAACGGTGACGGGTTTGCGACTCGGTAGTGCGGGTGGTGGGATGGCGTCAACATTGGTTACCTGGCACGATTTGGATCTGGACTGGTCGAGCGACCCGAGTTACGACGGAGAATTCGAGTTGGGTAATTTCGGGCGTGCCTGTACGCAAAATGCAGATCTCGATTGCGCCAATATACCTTACCCATATGGGGTCTTCGTGACCGATACGGTGGCGAGGTCGCATCCCAGTAACCTTGCTGGTGTGAATATGAATTGTTATATAGAGTGCGGATTGATTAATAGTGGCGCAGCCGGCGTTGACTTGAAAACTGCGTCTGGGCACAATTTTCGTATCCAAGGTGCCTGGGGGCTGGTGGTGTCGAACGTCTGGTTTCGTGGCGAGCATATCGGCGAGAATGGTCCCAAATCACGAATTACACTCCGTCTGTTGGAAACCTCTGTACAGAGCAGCCTAATCGCCGACCCAGAAGATTTTGGCAGTGGGGCGCAGTTGCGTAATATGGTTGCGACAGCGCGATGGAGTAATCGCTACAATATGGTGCTGGACAGCCGCTTCAATGAAGCGAGTCAGGCACCAGAACATGATTCCGCGTCCTTCGTTGAATTTCGCAGTGGTCATCAGTACTCCGGTATCTATGGAAACCAGTTTTTCGACGACCCGGTCTCCGATGGTGCGCAAATACGCTTAGGCGGCACTAATATCTTCGCCCGCGACAATCTCTATAATGGCGTTGACTCTGATTGCCGCTACGATGACACGTTTGCCAATGGCACTGCCTACCAAAACGATGCGCTGATTTTCGCCGATTCGAATACCAACTGTAATAGCAATGTACCCGCTATTGCCACGCCGAATCAGCCGGGCAGTTAAGGCGTGGTAACGCTAGCTGGCATTCACGAACGCTTACGGGTATACACTCGCGAAGGCGTCGGCGATTAGCTCTTGGCCTTCTTGGTTCGGGTGCACGCCATCAACAATGGTACTGCCATTGCCGATCGCGCTTCGAACTGGGGCTATTACGGCATTACTGAGCTGACGAATGCCGCGATTGATTACGTCTGTATTGCGGTTTTCCTGCACTCCAATGGTCAATGGTGGGA
Organism: Arenicella chitinivorans; assembly: GCF_014651515.1. Classification (NCBI taxonomy): domain Bacteria; kingdom Pseudomonadati; phylum Pseudomonadota; class Gammaproteobacteria; order Arenicellales; family Arenicellaceae; genus Arenicella; species Arenicella chitinivorans. The sequence continues at coordinate 196,673 of NZ_BMXA01000006.1, read as the reverse complement.
TGGTACCAACGATGGGGATGACGTCACGAGATCGCGCAATATTCACCATGGTCTGCAAATTGTTGACTGCGCCGGATAGCGACTCGTTTCTCAAGGCATCATTGGTCCCAAGCAAAATGAAGACATGGCTCGGATTGTGTTGGTCAATCAATTGGTCAATCACGGTAACGCCGAATCCCGTTCGCTCGTTGGTGACGGACATATTAATCACTTCACGGTCGATTTTACCACCGAGAATTGACGGCCAGGGTGTCGCAATATCAAAACCGTTTCCAATACTGTCGCCAATAGCGACCACGGTGGTTTTAGGTGCAGGTGGGGGCGGCGCTTGTCCGCCGCCGCTATCAGATCCGCCACCTCCGCAAGCGATCAGAAGTAGAAATACGGTGAGCTGAGACGAGAGTTGTAAGAATTTACGATGCATAATTAACGAGCTTAGTCTGTCGGACAGGATTCCCAGTCAGGCCTCAAAGTGCGTCAAGTGAGTTCGGCAGCTGTCACGAGTTTAGAGTCATGGTGAGTTGCATCGCTGGTTTAGCTTAAGCGACCTGCATTGAGTCCGTTGAGTTGGCGAGCACAAACTGAGTCGAGTCTAGGTGCCCTTTAATGTAGCCAACATTTTGGTCTGGAGCGGCAACAGCGGCCGATTATAGCGCATTTCAGTAGTCGCGCATTAACCAGTCTACAATTTCAACTTATGAAGACACAAAATTGTCTTTGATTCGGTCGCTGTGGAAGTGGCTCGGATACCTGACGCCTTACTATCACTGCATACGCTTGCGGCATAGTGAGTTCTAGTCACAGCCGTCGTGAAGGCGAGAAGGTAGCGTATTGTCAGTCTGGCGAAGGTTGTGAGGAGCGACTTAACCGCAAATCGAAACGACATGAAAACCACGCGCCTATACGTCCGTGTACTGCGGTGTGTGCTCCATCCGGTAGAACATGGATCTACCAGCGATTATTGGGATCGCAAGTGCGCTCGGAAATGGTTTACACTCCACAGATCACGTCATCAACAAATTACTGCCACTGGTTAGTTATTTCAGCTTGTGAATAAAAAAATCGATACTCAACTGGATCGACTACGAACCCGCTTTGCCGAGTGCGTCGATGCGACTTTTTTTCGCAAAGGTGATTTGCTCGGCTTGTGCGTCGACAACTCGCACGGTTCGGCCACACTGTTATTGCAGGGCGCACAATTACTTGAGTATACGCCGAGCGGTCATGACCCTGTAATCTGGTGCAGTGATGCCGTAGTTTACAAACAAGGTGTTCCATTGCGCGGCGGTGTGCCAATTTGCTGGCCGTGGTTTGGCCCTTTGGCGAACAATGTCAGCTCGGTCCAGAGTCTTTGCGGTATACCAATTGCAAGCGCGCCCCAGCATGGCTTCGTGCGCACCCTGGAGTGGGAATTGCTGCGTGTTGAAAGTTTGACCGATGCACGCACCGCTCTTGAGTTGCGCCTATGCGACTCTCCTGCGACTCAGACCATGTTGGCGTGCGCGTTCGAGCTGACTCTGCGAATCGAGATTGGCAGTTGTTTATCCATGCACTTGGTGGCTAAAAATACCGATAGTCGCGCCAATCTAACGTTTACCAGTGCGTTGCACAGTTACTTTGCGGTGTCGGATATCTATCAGACCGACGTGCAGGGATTAGATGCCGTATCTTACGTTGATATACTCGACGGTGGGGCAATAAAGCATCAACAAGGTGCAGTAAATTTTGATACAGAGGTAGATCGAATCTATTTTGCACAGCCAGGCGCAGGTTTAACGCCGCTGGTAATACAGACGCCTAAACGAGACATCGAACTCCTGTCGAGAGGGAGTGACTCCGCCATCGTTTGGAATCCGTGGATTGAGAAGTCGCAGCGTTTGTCTCAGTTCAACGAGGATGATTATCAGAGCATGGTGTGCGTCGAGACGGCTAACGCGTTTAACGATGTAATTTCGTTGGCTCCAGGTGAGTCTCATCAACTCACGCTAACCGCATCGATTGTGACTTAATGCTCGCGGTGATCACGCCGGGATCCAAAACTTGGGATTTCATGCCCGAACAGGTATAGTTTCTTTTCCTACCTCGACTGATTCACACTGTTACCATGAAAGGATCAAAATTCTCACGCAGGGACGTTCTTAAACCGGTTGTTGGCACTGGTCTGGTGCTGGGATTCATGCCCGAGACATGGCGTACCCCGTTGATTAACGCCGTGATTACCCCAGCCCATGCACAAACCAGTTGCTCCGGATTCTCCGAAAGCACGGTCAATGAGTCGATCACCATTACTGTGACCGCGAATGAAGTCCAAGGCCCGATTGTGGTGACGCGCAGTGGTAATCGTTTTGATGGCAGTGACGCGAGCCGCATTGATGAGTGTCAAGGAGGCAACGATCTCGATGTGGATATTCAATTTAGCGGCACGATCGACGTGGCAGCCAACCAAATCTCTGGTGATCTAATCATCGTGCAATCCTGTGGCGGACAACTTGTCTGCGAGCAGGTATCTCAGTTTATCGCAACGCAAACGCCCATAGACGCAGGTTCCGAGTTGGGCGATTACCAAGGTGCTGTAACCGGCACGCTCCGCTGTTGTGACGATTTTGCCTAATCAAGCACGCTAAACTAGCGCGCATACCATTCAATTTGATGCCCCGGTATCACCAATATTGACTGAGAGTCCTCTCCTTCGGTCCGCACTAATTAGTAAACAGTCTTAACTCGTTGCGCAAGACGCTCAGCGATGTCGAGTCTGTCACGCTAAATCTGACCAAGGAGGTTCGCCATGCTAACGAGGTTTCGTTGCTGCGCCATGCTGGCAATATTGACGCTGTGTTCCGCTCCAGCAACAGCACAGGACATTGAAGAGTTGTTGTTGAATGCATTAAAGGACTTTGCCGAACAAAAGGCCGAGGAGGCTGGGTTGCTCCCGCAAGAGCAGAATTCAGAGTTACCAGCACAGGAAACCAGTTTGATATTCCACGGTGTGGCACTTCCGGAGCCGGATGTGTTTTATTCATTACATACCGACACTAACAATCACTCGTCAGTCAGCGCAGAGCAGGAATGTTTCGATCGAGTGCAAGGCAAGCAAGCTTGGAATGCGGCAGGCAACACGAGTTGGAACCCAAGTTCAATTCGTAGTTTGTGCCAAGGCACGACGCTCGGTTCTGCCCCTCCGAGCTGCTTCAACACGGCGATGTTTCATGGTGCCGCCTGGGGTAAGCGCGTGCAAGACACAATGAGCTGGAGTCTTGCTTCACGTTTGTGTCAGGGCACCAACAGTGCCACCAAGCCAATCAATTGTCTGAAGTCAAAACTGAAGGGCAAACGCACATTGAATGACGCGATTGATGTGTGCTCGGGCCGCAACAGCAAGACCCCTCCAGTTCTAACCGGTGTCATTCTTCCGGGAACATTAAAACCGGCTAAACAACTTAAAGAAACCGAGTGCTACAACTATGTGCAGGGGCGGATTGCCTGGGATGCAGCGGGCAAGAGTAAAAAATGGAATCCTGAGAATATAAAGCAGCTTTGCGAAGGAACGACCTCGGCATATTCCCCCGGAAACTGTTTCAGCTATGTTTTGCATAAGGGGTCGCAGTGGGGCAAAAAGTCAAAACACAGAGTGACATGGCGAGAGGCCAGCAAACTGTGTGCTGGTACGAACAATGCTCAGCAAGTCACCGCGTGCTTTAAACAGGCGATCCAACAGAACAAGAGCGTTACCCAGGCGATTGTCAGCTGCCGGTAATGGAACTCAGGAGAATAGTGATGGTTAAGCGAATTTGGTGTCTGGTCAGCGTGGTGGTGCTGGCGCTCTGTGCAACGCAATCTCTGGCTGACACGACTCAGCCCATTGCCAAACTGGCAGTGAAAGACCTGCGTGTAATTAATACAGTGAATTTTAAACCGGCGCGGGCACAGTTGTTGCAATTAAAAGCAACACCGCCTGCCACCGATAAACAAGCTGATGGTGAGCCTTCCGGTCCGAACAATGAGATCAGCCCGATGTATTTGGCGGATCGATTCGAAGCGCTCTCGCCGCGTCATATTCGCGCTGATTTCGAGCACCATATTCCATTTTCAGATGAACTAATACGCGATCACACGTCGCTGAACACCTACTATTTTTATCCGGCGGGCTATTTGCTGAACTACGACCGTACCGATGGATTTGAGATAAACTTTTTACACAGAACCTTAAGTGACGACCTGGCTGAACAAACCGTGATGATGAGTTTCACGCTCGTGCCGAGACAGCTTGATGGCGCGATACCACTGTTGCAATCCTTGGCGGATTACGCAATCAAACCTGCGAACGACAAACCTGTAAACCTACAACGATTGCCGATCTCTGATGTCACCATCAACTTGGCAGGGCTGAGTTCGATCATTCCAGAAGAGAACATTCACATCATCAATCAACCACAGCGTGTTGGGGATACTATTCGGGTGCAGGCATCGATGACGCAAAGCCAGAAAGAGGACGTCGTGGCGTCGATTCGAAGCGGCGGGTTGGCGGGCGATATTGTGTTTAAAACTAATAACAACAGCTTTCAGTTGGTGGTTCCGTTCATCATTAGTTTCACCGACTTTGCTGGCGATTGGCTGAGCGATGTAACGACGGTGGCCGCCAACGATGTGATTGAAAACCTGAGTCCGTATCCGGTACTGATGTCGGGCATTGTGGTGTACGCCAAAGCCGCGTCAGAGAACCAGTTAAAGCGTCACTTTGTGCCGTTAGCGAAACCGGTGGTGATTGATGCAGGGGGGCGCGGTAAGACCGATAAAGGCTTTAATGATTTAGTGGCCTCACTGGGTGACGTCGTTTCCGCTTGGCCGAATTTTGAGCGCGTGACCTGTGACGCTTGCCTGAACGCAGTCGAGCGCACGATTCTCGTATCACCAGCGCAAGCCAGTCGTGTGGAGTTGCCAATCGAAGCGATTCCAAATGTGTTTGACCAATTTTCCCTGTTCAAAATATTGGTTGAAGTCAAGAGCAGCCATTTTTCAGCCAGTAACGATCTCGCAGAAGTACGTAATTTTACCCTGCGCGCCAATGAAACTTTGAGCAGCGCGACTTTGTATGCCGATCGCGACAGCACATCGGGGGCGGCGTTTGAGTATCGAGTTACGCCGTACCATAACGACGGTTTGCAGCTGGGTACGTCTGATTGGCAACCGAATCAGGGCGTGATGGACATTACCATTACCGCTGGGGATATATCACCGCTGATGCCGAGCGAATAGTCCAATGATAGCCCGCCAAATACAGTTGAGGACGACCGCGCGATGGCTGATGGCCGCCATTGCCGCACTCACCATCATTCAGCCTGGTCAGGCCGCCCCCAATCTGCAGTCTGCACGCGATCTAGGTGCCGTCACGGTGTTCAGTGACCATCAAAATCCTCGGTTATTCTATTACGTTGTGGCGAACAAAGCCCTGCGGGAACGGGATCAAATTCCGGAGTTTAGCTACCACGTCAATCGCTACATTGGTAAGCAGCAGACTGGCGATGCACAGACATTCTGGGTTCGCGGCGTAATGAAGTTTGCAACCATTTCGGATTTTGGTGCTTTGTCCTACGCCGCAGTGAAGACGCAACTCGAGTCAGAATTGGGCCACAGTATCGAGCTGCTGGCTGCGCCTATCAGATCATCACATACCGAGCTTGTCTACGCACTTGTGGATGCAGAAAGTGGCACTGGTAGAGTACGAATCAATGTTGGGCAAGGTGCCACGTTGGCTGACGATGATGAACTCGAAGCCCAGAATACCCGACTTGGATCCCGCGTGCAGCGGTTTGTTGTTGGACTCGCTGACCACGATGCCAATCTGCTCTGGGAAAACCTCATGCGCGAAAACCTGAGTTTGAGCCTCGCCTATGGTTGGTTAATACCCGGTGTGAAGCAAACCATGGATGACACGTGGTCGTCATCGACCTATCAGATCAGCAACAGCCTACCAATTGCTGTTTCGCCTGCTGAACATCCGACGTTATTTCGCAAGACTGAGTTGTGGCAACGACTTAGCTTCGTGCATAGCACCTTGAAACTGATGTGTTACGACTTTGTCAACCTAGAGGACAGCCGCTTGTATGCCGTCACGGTGGATATCCGCTTTACTACCGCCAGCGGCAGGCCGTACACAGAGACACTGCGCTTTCGTCGCTATGACGAGGCGTATGAGCGGGATGTGTCTTTTGCACTTGCCAACGACCTCAAGCAAGGCTTTGAGTATCGCGTCAGTCGCTTGAGTGATGATGGGGTACGGCAGATCAGTCACTGGCAGCACGCAAATGTTGCCTGGTTGGATGTTTCACTACCCATTGCAGAGTTAGAATTTTACCAAAACACGGAGCGTGATGATGAGTAGCAAGATTTTTAGGCGGATATGTTTGGCGTTACTGATGGTGTTGATGACACCTTCGGCGTCGGCGGTGGTTATGTATGACGAGGGCCGAGAAATCGTCGATGGTATCGTGCTGTTGCGCGACAAAGAGTTCTCCAACGATTACTATTATTTACCAGATGCGCCAAGTGTGGTGATCGACAAACTGAGCGGTAAACCCAAGATATCGTTGGTAAAATTTGTTGATCCGAAGGGGGATACTAGCGGCGGGTTGATTCATTTTTTATTCAGCCTAGATCTGCCGCCGGAGCGTGTTGAAGCGATTACCGCTGAACTACAACAGAAAGTGCCAGGTGCTAAGGTCAAAGGACCGGTGCCATTGCGAGCGGAGGGCGACGAAGAGACCGGTGGTGCTTCTTTTAGTGTGATTTCATCTACCGTGACGCAAAATACCGGTGGCGATTCGTTCACTAGCTCCCTGGTATCTAGCGGAATCGCGCCTGTGACCCCAGGCTCTCAAGCGGCGGTTGCTGCACGCCTAAATCAACACGGTGCAACTCTGCTCTGGGAATCGCTGCGGCAACCAATCTCAGACATTTCGGTGGCGATTAATGCGTCGTATGAAGCGGCATTGCCCGCTTACCGTGGCAAGGTCTTCGCCGAGATCGAGACGGTGTACGAACACATGTTCAAAATCTTCAATAGCCAGCAAGGTTATTCGAAATCCGAAGTCCGTAAGCAAGTCGATGAAATGGTCCGCGAAGGTGTGATTGAAGTGGATATCACGGATCGCGCCGGGTTGGATGTCGACGCCAGTCAGTTGTCCGGCATCATGAATTTGGTGACCGATAAACTGGTAAATATGTTGTTTGATACCAGCCAAGGGCTATCGGCTTTGCCAGAACAGCAGAAAGTTCCAGCCAATGTGGTGGAAGGGCGTCAGAAGCGTGGCTTCCTTGGTCGGTTATTCGCGGGATCGGGTAATCAAAAGTACATCACCGACAATCAATACACCATGCGTGAAAAGCGCGACGTTAAACGCGGCACGTTCTCCATGGTCTTTACCCAAAACACCACAATACGCGTGCCGTTCAATTCTGCCGGCAATATCAGTGGACTGTATGATGCCTACGCCAACGATGAGACTTTGTTCCGAGTGGTCGCGCTCAACGACGCTGCGTTTCAGAAACGTGCGGTGTTTTTCGAGATTGATCCAGCTTATTACCAGGCGTTTCAAGACAATATCAACTCGGTCTCGGTGACCTTTACCAAGGCCTACCCTGGCAAGCGCAATCAAGCCGATTTCACGGATGAGGTGTTGTTCAACCAGAATGATGTTAAACAAGGCACATTCTCTAAGTCGCTGGTGTACCCGCGACTGGGTCTAAAAGGCGCTGACTGGACCGAATACGAGTTTCGTACCCTGTGGAGTTTTCGTGGTGGTGCAACAATAGGTATTCCAGCTGAGTTAACCAAAACCCAATCCAGTTCAGCGCCAAGTATTTCTTTGTCGCCACCGGCCGGACTGACACGCATCGAGGTCGATGGGGATGCCGCAAGCATGGTGGATGCCCAAATCCGTCGTGCCATGGTCGAATTCGAATACCGTTTATTGGGCGAGAGTAAGTCCAAATCTGTTGCTCTATTACCGCAGAGCGAAGAAATTTTAAAAAATGTCTCGCTGCTACACGATGACACGGCACCCATTCGTTATCGCGTGCGCTGGTACGGACTCGGCGGCGTCAGCGAACAGGCATGGCAAGTGCTTGAGGCTCCATATCTGTTCTTGTTGCCGCCTACGGACGAAACCGGTTGACCGGACACAACAGAGGCAAGGAGCCAATATGGAACATCAAACTTTAATCAAAGGAAGCTTCGTGTGCTTCGTCTGCGCATGGATTCTCGGTCTGAGCACGCAGGTCATCGCGCAGAATATTGAGTTAGACCACCCTGTACGCTGCGGCAGCCTGCAATGCTTTCCCCTGGTGGATAAACCGCATGAATACCTCTACCTACCCAGCAGGCCGCGTATCGCGATGGGCGAAAACGGCAAGCATGAGTTTTCGTTCACGCGATACGTGTTGCCGACGGCAGTGGATTCTGCAGGTGGTGGATTGCTGGATGCCGAGGGCGGCGGGATTGTGCATTTCCTGGTTGATTACACTGTCACTCCAAAAGAGTTAGCCGCTGCATTAGCAGGGCTAAGAGAGTTTGACCGCGATGCGAACATTCGCGGACCGGTGGTGTTCGATGAAGGCAGCTTTGCACTAGTCAGTAGCTTTGCCGCTGATGACGATAAGCCGAACGAGTTGACTCGACATGTGGTTGGTGTTGGGCGTGCACCCTTGATCGAAGGGTTAAAAGCAGCCGTGTCGATCCACCTGACAAAAACTGGTGCACAAATCTTATGGCGGTCGTTTCAGATGCAAACCCCGGATGTGTCACTTGTCTTCGAAATGACGTTCTCTGGTCTACGTGATCCGGCGGACGCCATAATCACGGCGGACTGGAAGAAGCTTTCAGATCAAGCCGATGTCACGCTTGGCGCTAAAGTCGGATATATGGGGATTGGCGCTGGTTTTGATTACGGAAATTTTTGGCAAGCGGCAAACGATAGCGGCGCCATTAATATCGAGTACCGTGGTGATCCGGCACAGTTGCAGTCGATCATTGATCGCGCTTACGCGCGACTGCATGAAATGATGTTCGAGCCAATCAAAATCATTCAGCCCGAACCCGGCAAAGACGACGACCTACTCGACACCATGTCCGCCGTCACTCAAGCTGCCGCCGCTAGCGGTGGCAGTTACGCCGCGCCTTGGGAAGTAAAACTAAATGGCGGCTATCGGCGACGAAAGTTGTCACAGACTGGTACGTACACGTTTAACTTCAAGCAACGCGGCGAAGGCAAAATTACCACGGCGATGGCGGGCAACGTTGGCAATCTGTTTGCCTTGTATGGCAATGATCCGAGCATCTTTAACACCGTCCATGTCGGTGGCCCAGAGTTTCGGATTCGTGAGATTTCAGTTGCATTGGATGCGCGTGATGAACAGGAGTTCGCCAAGTACATCAACCACGTGACGCTCAAAGTTCGTAAGACGCACGGTTCTGGCGAACAATCAACCGATGAAGTGGTAATTAAGCGCAGTAACTTTGAAGCGGGTCGGCCGATGAAGGTCAATTACGGCTGGGATCACGAGGCGGATGTCGAGTCTTGGCTGAACTACCAATACAAAGCCGATTGGTCTTTCGTCGGTGGCGCAAAACACAGTCAGGATTGGGTGACCTCCGACAGCGCCGCATTGGCGTTATCGCCGCCGTATCAATATCGCGAAATTGAGTTTATTAGCAGCCCAGACTTGCTCCAAGCGGCTGATGTGCGTCTAGTGTCAGTTCGCGTCACCCATGACTTTTTTGGACGCACCGTGAGTGAAACCATTAACTTGATTCCGGCGCGTGATCAGTTCAGTGAACGCCGAGTCTTCGCAATACCGCCAGGGGAGGGCGTAATCGAATACGTCATCACCTGGACGCTCAACGACAAGCGTCGAATCAGTAGCGGTAGAGTGCGCACTGATGAAACCATCATATTCTGTGACGAGCTGCCGAGCTCGGCCTAGAAAACGTAAGGGATTAACCCAAGGAGATTGTCATTATGAAAACGCCAACTTATCCAACAAGTACGCGAGCGGGTCAAGCACGCCGGTTTAGTATTTTTTTCGCATTATTGTGCGGGGCATTGTTCGTCGCGTTTGCAAGCGCCATGCAAACGGCGTCTGCCGCGGTGCAGATGGGAGGCTATATGGATTTCGTCCTAAAAAGTGGCCGCACAATTCGCGTCTACCCAGAAGCGGTCGATAGCGGCCCGATACGTCCAGGCAATATATTGCCCAGAAAGCAGAAGGTCGCTACCAAGCCAGCCACGGGTGATCCTTGTTTGCGTTTGGAAGCAGAATACAACCAACGGATAGCACCCAAACAGCAAGCCAAAGCACGCTCAAACCAAACTATAAAACCAGCATGGGCAAAGAAGACTCCTAAGGTGAAACAAATTGCGTTTCGTCCTTACTGGGCGCGTATCGGCAAGCCTAAAGGATGGTATTACTTGCCTGCCGAACCTCGCGTGGCAATGAAGTCGGCCACATTGCCCGAAGCGACCTTTGTAAAGTTCATTACTGATGAAGCCGAAGGTAAGAATTCGGCTGAAGGTGGTATTTTTCATGTGATGGTGACGTATGGGCTAACCCCTGACGAAGAAAAGGAACTGGAAGCTGCACTCAAAGACGCTGTGTCTGGCGCCGTCCTGAAAGGTATGGTTGATCTTGAACCGTCTAAACAAACCGACAATTTCATTGTGACGTCAGGTACATTGTCCGATGAAGGTTTTGCGCCCAGTGGCGTACTTACCTCAGGGCGTGCGCCCAGCTTTCCCGGCGCGAAAGCTGCCGTGGCTGGCCGTTTATCAAGCCTCGGCGCGCAACTGATGGAAACCACGTTTGAGAATCCAACGTCTGATTTGTCGGTTACCTTTGCGTACGATTACATCGTCAAAACGCCAGCGTACAAAGGTGAAGTACGTATTGATCTGGATAAAATCAACGAAGCCGCAGAATGCAGTTTACGTACCAAAGACAGTCAGAAGCAAACCAACTGGAAGGTCAAAGGTTGGCTAACCCCAATTGGGATCTTTGGCAGCATTAAGAAGCAAACCAAAACCGTGCGCGTTAGTAAAAAACAACTCGAAGAGGCTTACGACACGCTGGTGACGCTCGGGGCGGTGCAAATTAAGATCGATCAGAACTTGCCGGATGCTGATGTCTCTGCAATTGAAAGCAGCTTGATGAACATGGCGATGGAAAGCTTCACCAATATGCAGAAGACGTTTATGACCAATGATGAGTTGCGAGCTGCACAAGAAGCGCAACAGGAGAAGAAAGAGGTCAAGGACCCCAGTGTAGATAAATACGAAGTGTTCACAATGAAGCGCAAACAGTCGCGACAGACGGGCGTAATCACGTTAAAGATCGAGAAGGGCGTGGCCTTGTATAAGACGCATTCGATGACTGGCAACATTGGTGGTTTGCTACGCCAGCATAAGGATCAAGTGTTTGACGAAGTGTTATTGAACGACCCGTTCTTTAAACGTGGAAAGATTACGGTAGATCTGGATACCGAGGCACTCGAATTATTTGAGTCGAATATGGTGAACAACGCGGCGGTTAAAATCGTCGTGCCATTCCAAGGGACACCCTTCACAGACGACGACGTGTTTACTCGCACGGACGTGTCCGAAGGTGGAATTCTTAAAGAATTCAGTTTTGCCACGCAAGGCCAGAATGTGATGGATCGGAGCTGCGTATTCAAATACATCGAATCATGGAGCTTGAAAGGTGGTGGTAAATGGCCGACAAATCCACGCGAGAAGTGCGCCAGTGAAATGGCCGTTACCTTAGTGCCGCCAATCACCTTGCGTCGCATCGACGTGGAAGCCGACCTGGACGAGATGGAGCGCGCTGGTGTGCGTGGGGCCGATGTGGTGCTGCGACATAAACGCTACGGCGAAGAACGCACCGAAACCGCGCGCTTTCGAGTCGCGAAAGGCGAACCCTATATCGAGCACACCTTGTATGTGGATAAAAACGATCCGTCTGTCGAATACAAAGTGGTGTTGACGCACCGTGACAAAGGCAAATTTTCGACCCGCTGGCAAACGCTAGAAGACGACTTCGTGTTCGCGAGTCTCTCGGGGTTACCGCGCGACACGTTGCAAGAATTACGCGAGAAAGTGCCTCAAATCAAAGAGTTGTTGGAGGAGGTTACTGCGCTGGTCGACCTAGATTCCGACGAGTAAGGCAGGAGAACACCATGAGACGAATACTCTATTTATGGATGATGGCGATGAGTTTAATGCTTGGTACCCAGTCGGCGCAGGCGCAGGAGATTTTGCTGGACCAAATGCAGTCGGCAGCAGGCCTCAAGCTGTTCCCGCTATACGGTGACACGAAGTCGTATGTGTACATGCCCGATAAAATTGCGATCCCGGAAGGCGCTGACGGTAAAAAACAGTTCAGTTTTCTGAAGTTTGTGAATGACGATGCTGGTAGTGGCGACGGCGGAATCCAAAATGTCGACGGCGGCGGGTTGGTGACCTTTCTGGTGAATTTTGAGGTGCCAGATCAAACCGTGCAGCGCGCGCAATCGGAGTTACAGCAGAAGGTGCCAGGTGCGAAGGTAATCGGTCCGTTGAGTTATCGGTCGGGTACCTTTGCGTTGGTTTCGGAATTCCAACAGGAGGACGGCGATTGGGCGAAGCGCGTTTTGGGACTTGGTAAAGCGCCAGTGATGGAAGGGCACAAAGCTGCGGTTTCCATCCGCTTGACCAAGACGGGTGCGACCATACTCTGGGAGTCCTTTAAGCAGTCGGCTAGCAATATCAATGTGAGTTTCGAAATGATTATTGCCGGTTATCGGAACCCGTATGAAGCCAGGATGACCGCTTGGTGGGAACGTATCGCGAAAAACAAAGCACTGAATGTTGGTTTGCGGACGGATTATCTGGGCGTTGATATTCAAAACATTATGAAAGAGCTGAAGGACACTGGCGCCATAGAACTGGAGGTCAAAGGCGAGGATGCCAAGCTGGATCGACTGTGGGAAATGGCGTATGGCAAGCTGGCAGCACAGATGTTTGAACAGGACAACGACCCAACTACGCTGGCGACGTTACAAGACGATCCCAATGCGTTCAGTAATTTTGACCGTGCGGATCAGTTTAATGCTGATGTTCGTGATCGTATAGCGGCGGAGAATAAGGCCGAGTTGCAGCGCGTAGCCGAGGACCGAAAGCGACTCGAGCGGCACGGTGAAACCTGGCCGTTTCTGGCTGAGATCGCAAAAGAAGACTACAACACAGACGGCAAGTCTGACGAGGATGCAAAGCCGCAAGAAGGCAATCCAGACCAATCTGGCCCCAGCGGTGCCGTCCCAGCGCCAAGTAAAGCGAACCTTAAAACGCCACCGAGTTTTGCGCTATTGGCTAGTTATCGAAAAAAGCAATTCAAGAAATCCGGTAAGTTCGAGTTGAACTTTAAAAAATGGACCACCGACACGCAGTCGATGCGATTCGATGAAAATATCGGTGGCTTTGGTAAGCGGATGTTTAATGACCCCAGTCATTTTCGTGTGATCAATCTGAATGATCCGGCGTATAAGATCCGCGAAATACTGGTGCAACTGGATGGCCAGGACTCGGCAGATTTTGACAAGTTTGTGAACTTTGTAACGGTGCAGATCCGCAAAACCCATCAAGACGGGTTTAAGCACGTGGAGGAGCTCAAGATTAATCAGCAGAACTTTAATCAAGCGGCAAATAATTTCACTATGAAGTACGGCTACCACGGCGATCAGGATCGTGCGCGTTGGCTCGATTATGAGTACCGAATCAATTGGAACTTATATGGCGGTGCAAGCTGGAGTTCAGATTGGCAGTCGACGAACGATTTCATCATTCCTGTGGTGCCACCGCATCAATACCGCGAAGTGGTGGTCGAGGCTGACCCCGCCGTATTTAGTGATGCTGGTGTGCGCTTAGCGACTGTGGAATTCAAGTCTGATCTGTTTGGGAAACAAGATACGCAATCTGTGTCGTTGAAAACCACGGGTGACGGAACGTTATCTAAGACGATTCGATACGCGCACGAGCCGAATGACTATGGTTATTTGTACGATATTTCCTGGCTGAAGCGCGGTAATGTGCAATTAAAACGGACTGATATTCAAGGAAATGCGGAGTTTATCTTTGCGGATGAACTTCCGGAGGAAGAGTAATGGATCGGCAAATTAATGGATTTTTAATTATTTTATGGCGTGTGCTCCTTCGGACCATCGTTGCTTGGGGAATCGTCATCAGTTTCGCTCACTCGGAAACGCATGATCAAAGAATCAAGAAGTGTGAAGCGATTCCCGTTGCGGTACCCGCATTCTCTTGCAAGGGCGATGGCTCGATTGTTCCCAAAACTATCGATGCACAAGGTCATTGCTCAAAGCCGGAGGATTTATACAGTCGTTGTGTGTATCAGAGCACGCTGGGCCAGTTAGCAAAAGGCAACACGGACGGAGTAGAAATACTTTATTCCTGTCGCAAGAAGCCGGATGGCAAAAATACCTATAAAAACGACAAGACCGACAGCTACTACGATATTGCGGTAATCCAACATGATCCCAAAACAGGCAATACGTGTTTTTATCAGCACCTCGGTGATACGTCGGGTAAATCGATACCGGCGCCCAACAAAGATACCGGCGGCAAATTTTGGAATGAGAAACCGGATTTTTGCACGTCGTGTCACTCTAACGGACCTTTCGTGCGCAGTCCGCATTATGCCGATGTCAAAGACGGTGCGAATAAGGTGATCTTGCCGGACGTATATCGCCGTAAACCAGGTAAACACAGCTACAAGGTGCTGCATGATCATTTTAAGGTCTACGATGTTGACCGCAAGGGTAACGACTGTACCTTGTGTCACTCTATCGGTGCCTATGAGTCGTTAGGGATAACCCCGAAAAAGCGTATAGGGATGGTAAATTATCTGGCCGCCGGCAGTCTCATGAGTTTGCGCGAATCCAGAACTTCCGGTTGTTACAGCCCGCTGAAGTCAGGCAAGTGCCCGAGCCCAACCAAATCGGGATATCATGATTTTATGGTGGGAATGATGGGCATCGATGCTGCAGGTGCGAAAGCGGCCGTGAAGGAATTGGAAGAGTGTGTAAACAAGAAACCAATGCCAAGGGACTGTACCTTAACGAAGTTATCTCCCTGACCCTGTAGCGACGCGATTCGAGAATGTTGCTCATTAAAGGCTCAACCCTGGTTGAGTCTTTTTTTTTGTCTGAGCCACAAAAAAATGCAACCTTTTGTATCCGCCGAGCATCTAATTCAGCAAGGACCGGTTGAAAAAGGTCTCGGGTCGCACGACAGCTTGTGCGAAACAAATAACATGGCCGCCAGTTGGATGAGTGCATGCTCGTAGCGTCGATGCTTTGATGTATGTGCACGGATTCAATCTAGAGTCGCCAGGTAACACTAAAGGTCAGCACCGTGAAAATCACGCGTTTTTTTATTGATAACCCGGCAATCATGGCAGCGATGATCTGCCTCTTGATGTTGTTGGGTTTCGTGTCCGTCCAAAAGTTGCCGATTCAGCTGCTGCCATCGATTGAGCGCCCAGTATTAGCGGTCCAAGTTTCCTGGCGCGCAGCCAGCCCGCGTGAAATCGAGAGTGAGGTGGTCGAACCGATTGAGCGAGAACTGCGGGGCATTACCGGCATGACCGAACTACGCTCGTTCTCGAATACAGCCAATGCTTGGGTGAATATGGAGTTTGAGCTCGGGACCGATATGGATCAGGTGTTCACAGAGGTTTCCAGTCGTCTTCAACGAGTGCGAGGGTTACCCGCCGACGCGGACCGACCGCAGATTTTTCGTAACGGTGGCGGTGGTTCTGGCGACACGCTGATTTATCTGTTCGTGCAGCATTCGCCTGAATCCATTGTCGATAGCGAGGATCTGCGTGAGTTTGTGCAAAAAAACATCGCGCCGGATTTCGAGAATATCGAAGGCGTCGGCAGTGTTGACGTTAACCAAAATACCGGTGAGCGTATTGTTAGCGTGGAGTTCGATCCGTTTTTAACTGCTCAGTTGGGTATTTCCATTGAGTCGATCGCGGCGGTATTAAACCGCTCCAGTGATGTCAGTGGCGGTAAAATCGAAGTCGGACGACGAGACTTCACGCTGCGATTTGAGGGGCGGTATGCAGCCGATAAACTGTCTGAGACTATTATCACATGGCGTAATGGTGCCCCCGTTCGTTTGGGCGACATCGCACAGGTCCGCGTGGGTCCGGATGAAGCTCAAGGTGTTATTTACCAGAATGGTCATCCAGCGCTGGGTATGCAATTGGTGCGCCAACCGGGTGGCAATACACTGGCGGCGATAGACGCGGTTCTGAAGCGGATGGACGCGCTGAATGAAACATTGCCTAGTCAATATGGCATTACCCTAGAGAAGAGTTTTGATCCGTCGGTGTTTATCAAGCGGGCAATTGCTCTACTCACTGAAAACATGGGAATCGGTATTCTCCTCGCCGTCGGTTCACTGTGGCTGTTTGTGCGCCGGCTGCGTGCCACCTTATTGATCGCGGCGGCGATACCAATCAGTTTGTTGTCCACCTTTGTGGTTCTGAATATTTTTGGTCGTAGCATTAATGTGATCTCGCTGGCAGGGCTGGCGTTTGCCACTGGCATGGTGTTGGACGCGGCGATTGTGATCTTGGAAAATTACGTGCGACAGGTGGATAAGGGCGTTGCGGCTGCCCAAGCGGCGATGAACTCTGTCCGTAGTGTTGGTGGCGCACTGTTAGCATCGACACTCACCACGATTGTGATCTTTGTACCTATCGTATTCTTCGAGGATGTTGAAGGTCAGTTGTTCGCTGACCTAGCTCTCACCATCGCGATTGCGGTGGCATTTAGCTTTCTCGTGGCGTTATTTATATTGCCAGCGGCAGCGGCGCACTTCTTACGCCCAGGCAACCCAACAGCTTCAGCTGAGGATCACAGCCGGTGGACGGGGTTTGTCAATGGGCTCATGCGTCTGACCAATAGTGCGCGAAAACGCTGGTGCTGGATTGGTAGTTTGACGGTATTGCCGATTCTGCTCGGCTGGCTCTTGTGGCCACAATTAAATTACCTGCCACCGGTAAAGCGAGATGCGGTTGATGCGTTTATCTCGTTTCCTTCCGGTGCCAGTGCGGACGTCGTAAAAAGAGAATTTGCCGAGATCGTGGTCGAGCGACTCGCGCCCTATATGAGCGGAGAGAAAGAGCCGCGCTTGAAAAACTACTACCTGTTTAGTGGGCCATGGGGCGGCAATATTGGGATTCGTGTTGAGGATCAGTCCCGCGTCGATGAAATGGTGAAAATTGCTAACCAGGAGATACTCTCCGGGTTTCCAGACACGCAAGCCTTCGCACAACAAGGGTCGTTGTTTGGGCGTTTCGGTGGTGGTGCCAACATCAGTATTAATCTGCAGTCGGTGGATTTTCCTGCCTTGAATGACTCGGCAGTGGAAGTCTCTGACTTGATCCAACAAAATTTGCCCGGCAGCCGAGTTCGCATGAACCCAGACCCGCTGATTGTGACGCCGGAGCTGAGATTGATCCCTGATGATCGACGATTAGCCGAAGTTGGTATGACTCGGGAAGCACTCGCGCGAACGTTGCGAGCCTTCGGTGATGGCTTGTGGCTTGGTGAGTTTTTTCATCAGGATTCTCGCTTGGATATTTTACTGCGGACCCAAGACTGGACTGTTCCAGAACAACTTGAAACGATGCCAATCGTGACGCCATCCGGTGCGGTTATTCCGTTTGGCGATTTAGCACGCATCGAACCAGGTGTCGGGCCGAATCAGATTTTCCGTCTCGATGCACGCCGTACTATCGCGTTGAATATCTCTGCACCACCAGATCTTGCTCTGGGTGAAACAATGGAGATTCTGTCAGCCTTAGAACCGCAGATCCGTGCGATCACACCGCAGGATGCGACCATTGAGTTTGGCGGTGATGCAGATGCATTAACCCGGGCAATCTCAAATCTTAAAGGTAATTTTGGCTTAGCAGTGGTGTTGTTGTTTTTGGTGATGGCCGCTTTGTTTAAGTCACCCAAAGATGCGTTGTTGGTGATGATTTCGCTGCCGATGGCTGCTGTTGGTGGTGTGATCGCAGTGCGTCTGATGAATTTGATTACCCCAACACCATTAGACCTGCTGGGTATGATCGGGTTTATTATCTTGCTCGGTCTGGTGGTTAATAACGCGATTTTACTGGTCGCCGAAACGCGTCGTGCGCAGCAGGATGGGCTCGACATTGAAGCGGCAGTCAGGCAAGCCTTGCTCACTCGGATGCGTCCGATTTTGATGTCAACCTTAACGTCTCTAATGGGCATGTTGCCACTGGTCGTTGCACCGGGTGCCGGGAGTGTTATTTACAAAGGGTTGGCGACCGTGATTGTCGGCGGCATGGCTGTGTCGACGCTGTTTACACTCATACTTTTACCCTGTCTGCTCCGCCTGGAGCCGATCCCTGAAATTAATATCGCACAGCGTTTGCGAGGTAGAAAATGGATCAAAGCTCAATCGTAGAAACCGTCATCGATGATGCTGAAATAAACAAGTCAGCATCGTCTAAGTGGCACCGCTGGACGATGCTACTCCCGGCTTGTTTTCTTGTGCTCGCCGTGATAACTGTGTCGACCTATCACTTTAAAAGTGTGTCTGCCGATGATGGCGAGCAAAGTGCGGGTCAACGATCCGGCCCACCGCCTGCGACGGTGGCCCTAGCAACGGCCACTAAAATACAAATGGCGCCACATACGGTGTTGCCCGGCACGGTGGTGAGTGTGCGCGATGCGGTGATCGCGGCAGAAACCTCTGGTAAGATTTTAAACATTGCGCAAGTCGGCGAGCTGGTCGAGGCTGGTGCAAGTATTGCTCAGATCGATGCGACCGACGCTGAACAATTGGTTGCTCAGCGTGAAGCCGAATTAGCGCGGCTTGAGAGTTTGCTTACGTATCACACGGATTACTATAAGCGTGTGGAAGCCGCCAATAACAAGCTTGGCGTATCTGAAATAGGTATTGCCGAACTCAAGTCGAACCGTGATACGGCTAAAGCCGATGTTGCGCGCGCGGAGGCTGCATTGCGCACGGCTGAAAAAGCCTTGGAGCGTACGTCAATAACGGCGCCATTCCCCGGCAGCGTGGTCACGCAATCAATTCAACAAGGCGAATACGCTCAGGTAGGCAGCTCCGTGGCTCGATTGGTAGATACCGTCAATCTTGAAGTCAGCGCGCAGGTGCCAGCGGCGCTGGTTCAGCCACTTGCGCCGGGCACCATGTTGGAAGTCACAGGCATGGGTAAGACATTCCTAGCACCTTTGCGCACGATTGTGCCGGTTGGTGATGAGGTTAGTCGAACCATGGAGCTGCGCGTGGTACTTACCGACAGTGGCTTGTTGGTTGGGTCACCGGTGAGAGTGTCCTTGCCGAGCGCGCAAGCCAAGGAAGTCGTTGCAATTCCGCGGGATGCCGTCATTTTACGCACTAGTGCCCAGTATGTTTACGTGGTCGAGGAGGGCGTCGCCAGCCGTCGCGACGTGGAGTTGGGTTATGCTCAAGGTGACATGGTTGAGGTGGTCGGCAATGTTAGTCTCGGTGATCAGGTCGTGATCCGCGGTGGTGAGCGATTGCGCGACGGTCAAGCCGTGGTGCCGGATGATTTGATGTCAGTCAGCGGTGATCTTGCGGCAACTGTCGAGCGCTAGCTGGGCGAAAAAAACGGATTTTCACCATTGAGCTTTGCAGAATATTCATAAAAAGGGTTTACACTTAGGGCTTAAATCGCACGTGCGAAAGGACGACCCCGCCTAACACTAATCACAAGTGGTAGCCAAGCAGGCTACCGGTAAACTCAGTATGAATATTCGTCGCAGACCGTGGCTGACCGTAATTTTAGTATGCCTTGCACTCTTTGTCGTTCTGGCCTTAATCAAGTTTTTTCAGATTCGCGCGGCGATTGCGTTTGGTGAATCCTTCCCTGAACCCAGTGAGACCGTACATGCACAGACCGTGTCGTTCAGTGAATGGCACGACGAAGTCAGGGTGGTTGGTGAAGTGCGTGCGCCGCAAGCGGTTGATATTCGCAATGAAGTTGCTGGCGTGGTGGCCCGAATCGGAGCTGAGTCGGGTGCTGAAATCAAGCAAGGTGAGGTGTTACTCGAATTAGACTACGCCGAAGAAGCTGCCGAATTGGCTTCCATTAACGCGGACCTCGAACTCGCCAGAAAGGACGTAAAACGGTTAAAAGGGCTGGTGTCGACACGTGCGGTCTCGCAGCAGCAAGCGGACGAAGCGCAAGCACGTCTTGCGTCGGCGAACGCTCGAGTTGAGGCGGTCAGACAAGATATTGCGAACAAAACAATTTTGGCGCCGTTTGACGGACGGATTGGCTTGCACAATCTGCAGCTGGGTGAGTACCTGCTCGCAAACACTATCATCACACGTGCGATTGGTAACTCATCGCTACTCTGGGTTGACTTCGCGGTGCCTCAATCGGTGGCCGATATCGAGGTGGGAACCACGGTCCGTGTTCAGCTCGATTCCGGGACGGTGTATTCGGCAAGCGTGATTGCCGTTGCGCCGGCGTTGGAGTCGGCTTCGCGCAGCGTTCGCGTGCGCGCCAGCATTACTGATGCAGGCGCGCGCTTGAAATCGGGTCACTTTGTGAATGTCTTGGTGCCGAGTGGCACAAGCGAACAGATAGTTCGGTTGCCAAGTACCGCTGTTCGCGTGGATGCGCTTGGTGCATATGCGTATGTGCTGAACAAAGATGACACGGGGAATTGGCGTGCAACACGACGTCCAATCACGCTACGCGCACAAAATGGGAACGATTCGATTATTCAGTCCGGTCTACAGATCCGTGACGTGGTGGCGACAAAGGGCTCCTTCAAGTTACGCGAGGGCTTACTGACCAATATATCGGAACTGCATGATGCGTTTACCGAACCCGACACGGTACCCGAACCGGGGCAGCCGCCACAAACGATCACCGAACCTCAGGAAGTAACACCTCAGGAAGTAACACCTCAGGAAGTAACACCTCAGGAAGTAACACCTCAGGAAGTAACACCTCAGGAAGTAACACCTCAGCAAGCCGACGACCCTCGGGAGTCAAGTGTGCCGGAGAATACTGCAGCCGGGGCGTCCAATAATGAGTAATCCGTCGGTTGATGAGTCGGTATTGGGGCATGACGAGAAGCCGTCCATTATGGATGTCTTTTCGACGCGACCGATTTTGGCCATTGTGTTGTCGCTGGCGATTGTGTTTATCGGTATTCGCGCTGCCGTCGAATTGCCGATCCTTCAATTTCCGAAGATATCCAGCGCTTCGCTGCAAATCACCACGCCGTACATTGGTGCCTCTGCCGAGGTGGTTCAGGGGTTCATTACCGAACCCATTGAGCGCGCCGCATCGTCGGTGCCGGGCGTCGATTTTGTCGACTCTCGGACCACACCGGGTGTCAGTGTGGTCACGGTGTGGTTAAAATTGAATGAGGACAGCACACGGGCCCTTGCTGAGTTGTCGACACGACTCGACCAAATACGGTTTGAATTGCCAGAAGGTGCCCAGGACCCTTCCGTGGAAGTGGTGCGTGCAGATCGACCGTTCGCTATTTTCTATTTGACCGTTAATTATGATGAGAAGGAAGCCGGCATTAGTCGACTTGAAGCGACCGATTATCTGTCACGGAATGTGGTACCAACCCTGACGTCGATACCTGGCGTGCAACGCATTGGGCTGGAAGGTGCACGCCAACCGGCAATGCGCATCTGGATTGATCCATTAAAACTATCCGCGTTTGATCTTTCAGCCGAAGACGTCTCCAGCGCGTTGCGAGCAAATAACCTGATCGCTACGGTCGGGCAAACTGAGAACAGCTATCAACGTACCGCATTGCTGACGGACACCTCGCTAAGTGAGGTCGCGGACTTTGAACAGATGGTGATTCGAGAGGTCAGCGGCACACAGGTTCGACTTGGCGATGTCGCACGCATCGAAATTGGTGAGAACGAAAGTGAAGTGACTGCGCGGCTATCAAAAGATACCGTGTTGTATATCTCGGTGTGGCCATTGCCCGGTTCGAATGAGATTGCGATCGGTGACAGCCTATACGTGATGCTGGATGAAATTAACGCCACCTTACCCAACGGTCTCAGTATTTCAGACGGCTATGACGGCACGCTGTATATGCGTAGTGCCTTGCGTGAAATCTTTATCACTCTGGCTGAGACTGTGCTCTTGGTTGGCCTCGTGGTATTGGCCATGATGGGGTCGATTCGTACCGCGTTGGTACCACTGGTTACGATACCGATTTCCTTACTCGGCGCGGTTGCGGCCATGACTTTAATGGGCTTCACCTTGAACTTACTCACCGTGCTGGCGATTGTGTTGTCGGTTGGACTGGTGGTGGACGATGCCATTGTGGTGGTTGAAAACGTTGCCCGTCACATGCGCAGTGGGATGAGCCGTTTGCAAGCCGCGCTCTATAGTTCACGACAACTGTTTGCACCGATTATCAGTATGACGATCACCTTGGCGGCAGTGTATGCGCCCATTGGCTTGTTATCCGGACTGACGGGTGCTTTGTTTAAAGAGTTCGCCTTTACACTCGCCATTGCGGTATTGATTTCGGGCGTTGTGGCACTGACCCTATCGCCGATAATGAGCGCATATGCGTGTCCCGAAGGGGGGCAAGAAGGCAAGTTAACAAAACGCGTGAATGATTTGTTTTCCGCGACGCAGCAGCGGTACAGTAAATTACTTATGACCACGATTGCGTATCGCAAGCAGGTGTTGGCTGGGGCGGTATTTTTCGCCTTTCTGGTGGTGCCTTTTTACTTATTCAGTCTTAAAGAGTTGGCGCCGACAGAAGACCAGTCGAGTATTAATGTGATCGTTGAATCAGCGCCTGATGCGTCTCTTGAATATACGACACGTCATATGGACGAGGTGGTCGAGACTATGCTTGCTCTGGATGGCGCAAAGTTTATGTGGCAAATCGTTAACCCATCAGGCGCCTTTGGTGGTGTGGATTTTGTGCCCTTGAGTGAGCGTGAAGAGGGCGTGCAGGACATGGTCTGGAAAGCATTCGGAGCACTTGGAAGTGTGACTGGCCTCAAGGCGTTTCCGGTGCTTGAGTCAGCCTTGCCAACAGCCGGGAATTTCTCGGTGGAGCTGGTGGTGTTAAGTACCGACTCGAATGCCGATATGAAGCCCTATGCGGATCAGATGGTACAGGCGGCCATCAGCAGTGGGAAGTTTTTGTTCGCTGATACCGACCTTAAAATTGACCTGCCTCAGGTGCGCATTAAACTGGACCGTCAACGAATCGCCGACTTCGGTATGGATCTGGCCGGTGTGAGTCGTCAATTGAATGTATTATTGTCGGGTAATTTTGTGAATCGTTTTGATCAGGCTGGGCGTGCCTATCGAGTCATACCTATGATTGCACCGGAAGCTCGCACTTATCCGGACCAGCTACTCGATATGAAAATACGTACCCCAGAGGGCCAACTGATACCGCTGCGATCTGTGGCCACACTGCAAACCGAAACCGCACCGCGAATCTTGAGCAAGTTTCAGCAAAAAAATGCGTTTCGTATTTACGGTGAAGTGATCCCAGGCACCACGAAAGAGCAGGGTTTGAGCGCGCTTGAACAAGCCGCCTCTGAAATTCTGCCGCAAACCTATTCGATTGATTATGCCGGTGAGTCAAGACAGATTCGCTTGGAAGGCAATACCCTGGAAGGTGTGCTACTGGTTGCGCTGGTGTTTGTGTTTTTGGTCCTGGCGATACAATTCAATAGCTTTCGTGATCCGCTGGTAGTGTTGCTCGGTTCCGTGCCGCTGGCACTCGCTGGTGCGCTGTTATTTGCGTTTCTCGACTTCACCACCATCAATATCTATTCTCAGGTCGGATTTATCACGCTGGTTGGCTTGGTGGCGAAGAATGGTATTTTGATCGTCGAGTTCGCCAACCAAATGCAGGAACAAGGTCGATCAAAACTCGACGCGATTCAAATAGCCGCAGAAACTCGCCTTCGGCCGGTGCTGATGACCACAGGAGCAACAGTGCTGGGGCACTTTCCATTGGTGTTAGTGACCGGTGCTGGTGCAGAGGCTCGTAACAGCATTGGCATTATTCTCGTTGCTGGCATGTTAGTGGGTACGTTTTTTACCTTGATCGTCTTACCCAGTGTTTACCTAGTGCTGGCCAGCGACCGAAGCAAGCCGTCCATACTACGAGCCGCGATACCACAAGTAACTTAGTTTTTTTTTCGGCAATCATGTGGAGATGTCCCACATATAAATCATTTCTTACCTTACTGAGAAATTCTAGGATTAACCTCTTTGTTTAAATCTGATTCGAATAAGGCTTTGATCTCTTCAACAGAAAGTCCGGTTTGCTTGGAATACTTTTCATAGAGTTTTGATTTTTGCAATGCTGATTTATCTTCAAAAGTTGGTGCTTCGGAAAATAGGAAATCAAACTCCTGTCTTCCAATTACTTCTTCAGTTTGGATTTTGCTGGCTTCTTCTAACTCTCGAAGGGACTTTGCTATTTTTAAAGAGTCCGTGGAGAAGCTGGGTGTTTCAGTATCAAGTTCGATAAGCGCATCGTTTATGTATTGGTTTTCTTGCGAGAAATCGCTTTTGCTTTCCGCTTCATTGGAAGTACTTTGATCCGACCAAAATACTGCCGCGAGAAACGAAAATAATACGACCGTCGCTTTTAGGTTATCATTCATTGGATTAAATTGATTCAAGAATCTTCTGACGAATATAGCATGAAAAAAAATCATCCTATACTATGCCATGTGTTGAGTTCTGCTCTTATTGTCGCGAGCACCCTTGGTTGTGTGTCGACCACAAAAAAATCTAACTTATCAAAGTTTCACGAAACAAAGTGTATAGAGAGCTTGAATTCAAGTGAACTTGATATTTCACTAAACTTAGCTGAGAGAAAGCCAGCTATAATGTCAAGTCTAGACCGTGAGCGCTCGAATAAAGCTTCTAAGCCTAGTTGGGTCGAGCATAGTGTAAGCAGCCCAATTTATCAATTTTTCGAAAGCGGGGGGTACCTTTCTTCAAGTTCGCCGATAAATGACAATCTAATCAAAATTGATATCCGTTTTGGGGTTGATTCTAGATTTAAGGTTGCAGGAATGCACACGAGTATCAACTTATTGAGCGCTGATGAGAAATTGCCTGTGTGCACTGATGAAATTGATGTCATAAAGCTTATCGAAAGACAAGACTATACTGATGAGGCTAAAATCAATACTGATATGCGTAACGTGATCTCTACCTTGTCATTCATGGAGCTGGCAAAAGAGACTTTGAGATTATTAGACGTTTACTTTAGCGGTGAGAGATTTACCTCTCATATCACCAATGTTGAATATCTTAGAATTGAGTACATCGTTACATTTGATGAAAGAACTTATAGAAAACTCGAAGGCACTATAAATGAGAGTTCGACTTTTGCTCACGCATTAGGTAAAAAACAAAGAAGTAAAGTGAATTCGGGTCAACATTTGTTTGTAATTGATGTAAATGATCTTGATGGTTTGATATCAAGTTTAAATCTTGAGGTCGAAGAAATTTATGGAGAGAGTAATTTGACCAAGTTCAGTCGCGAGCAACAATATCGTAATGATCTGATAAGGTATAATAGAATTCGAAAGCGGAATTGAAATATTGTTTCCTTTCCTTTAATCCAATTCAAAACAGATGTATGAAAAAATTGTCATTACTAACCGTGGCTTTATTCTTGGGGGCAGGGGAATCTGCTTTCGCAGGTTGTGGTGAGGTTCCCGATACGCCAGCGGGTCTGTTCTACAAGCGAATTAGTTTAGAGCAGGTTGAGGAAATTAGTTCATCCGTCCAAAACTATGTGCAGGAAATGACATTACTCACTGAATGCTTAGACGATGGTGTAAGTAAGTTGAATCTAGATGCAGCCGACTATGATGTACAGTTTGCCTCTTATGCTGAGGCGATAGGGATAGCAGAGCGTTTGCAAAGAGAAGCAGTAGAAAGATTGAGCTTTTTAGCAGGACACGCACAAATCGAGTCAGTAAAGTGAGTCAACGCCACATCGTTAACCGTAACTCACTGGGGTGGCTTTTCAATTAACTAGCCGGCCTCTCATTATTCTTCAAAAACTGTCGCAACATTTTTTGGTCAGCCTTGTTTCTTCTTGCAAACTCGTTTTGAGTGATCTCTTCCTCTTCGCTCACATCTGTTTGCGTCATTTTGTTTGAGCCTTTTGTTAGCTTGTCCTCGCCTGTGCCATTTTTAGAAAGATTTTGCCCTTTGGTGGGGGCGAGTTCCTTGACGGTGTGTTCCAGATTGAGATTAGAGTCGATTTGACTCTTTAGTTTATTAATTGAGTATGAATTGTATACCGTCGACGCGATCAAGCCTGCAAACAGTATGGTGGTTAGGACAACCAAAACCTTCCGATTACGTTTTTTTGTTGTCATTCTTCTTACTTTCTGTATTTTATTTCGACTCGAAAGTGGATAGATGGTTGAGCAATGTTGATCGGCTGGTTACCGCCAGTATTGCTAATCGGGTGTGAGTGGGAGCCGGAATTCGGCATTGTATGAGAGTGGTTTCCGTCATTCACTACAGCGCTTTGAATTGTGTTTTGGTAGTTCGGTCGAGCCTTGCCTTCAAAATAAGGGTAATCCGACCGAGGTGATCCCGAGCCTTCATGAACAGAGCTGCGGATCTTATGCCCATGAATGCCGCCATTTTGAATGGGGTGTTGATGATTTCCACTATTATTTATCGTGTGGTTGTGGCTAGGAAGTTGGCTTTCACTCAAAGTTATCTGATTTGTGTCGTTGCCAAATGTGCCTCCGGTATTACTTTGACTTGCGCCAGCAACTACTCGACCTCTCAGATCTGGCAAAGTAACAATATCACCGTTTATCCAACTTTTTTCAGTAGCGCCATCGTCGTCGACTCCATCTGCCTCGCTATCGCTCAACCAGTGTTTGGCGATTTCATACAGCTCATAATATTGTAAACCCTCTAAATCAGCGCCGCTGTCATCTGGTCCGATAGTTTGTCCTTCAAGAAATAGCCAGCCTGGAGCTGCAGTCTGTCGACCAGTATGACGGATATCTCCAACCAAAAACCCATCTATTGCGGGTCCCGGTTCATAAGTCATCTCCGGCATACTGACCACAACGTCTTGCGGTAGATTGCTGTAAAAAAAGTTCAATAGTGCCGCTCTAGCTGAGGTGCAATGAGTTCGAATTCGAGAAGTATTTGCAAGCGGGTCTGCGTCTGGAGCTGGGATTCCATCACTTCCTGATTCAATGGCTTCTTGCTGGGCCTGAGTGAGTAACTGTGAAGTAAAGGTTAGGTACTCATTTTTATCGGCCTCTGTTTCTGGATCAGAGGCCAAGCCCCATACTTCACTAGTCTGACTTGGTATGTCTGATCCCAGATCTTCCCAAGCCTTTGGACAAGCGCTCCTGACTTGCTCCTCTAATGCTTGTACTTGTTCAGTCATTAACACCTCTGTTTCTACTGTTTCTTCTGCGTAAACAACATGCAGCGCCTGCAAAATGAGAAATGAAGTCAGTACGATTGTTCGGTTACAAGCAAGCATTATTAATACCTAATAACAGTGTTTAACTAATTTGAGGGTGTTTAACTATGGGGAAACAGTCCGTGATGGGATAGATGTATCTACTCTTCCCTAGTCCAAGAATCTAGGCAGATTCAATTCTAGTAGTACGAAATAATTTCGATCTACAACTAACCAGCGCAAGTATATTTGACTTTAACGCCATTCTGCAAGTCGGATGGTTTGAATTGAGTATTTGTAATTGATATATTTCAGGCTCGATCAGGTATTCACCTCGCGATACAGAAGATCGACTGCGTTCATTACCGTCACATTTAGGCAGGGATGCGTTTCACACTAAGGTTAAATATCGTAGGTATGGGGTCTGAAACATGAGTCCATGCCACGACTTGGGAGAACTCCATTGAATATCCGTTCAATCGCTCTTTTTTGGGCACTTTTATTTCTAGTGTTTGGTGACTCTGAATTAGTATTTGCTAGTGATCAGTATTATCAAGTTCCGGGGAATACGAAGTCATCGGTAGAAGTTTTGCCGACTGGTACTGTAAGCTATCGAGTACCTATCGTTGCCCCAATCGGCACCAATGGAGTAAAGCCAAACATTGCCTTGGAGTACAACAACCAATCTCCTGACGGTGTGTTAGGCAAGGGGTGGTCGCTGACTGGGATGGGGTCAATTACGCGATGTGTAGCCTCCTCAAGGTTGGACGGGGTCAATTCTGGCATCGGTTTTCACTCAGGTGACCAGTACTGCTTGAATGGAAACCGCCTCATACTCGTTGCTGGTTCGCACGGTGCAGACCTTTCTGAATACCGAACTGAACTTGGGACAAATCAGAAGATCATCATCCACGGTGCCAATATTACTGGTCCGTCTTACTTCACAGTAAAAAATCCAGACGGTCGCACTTTCTATTACGGTAGTACTACAGACTCCAGAGTTGAGTTGCAGGGGAAAGATGTTGTGCATTTCTGGGCTCTTTCCAAGGTGGAAGATCACCTTGGAAACTATATCGCCTTTGAATATTTCGAAGATAATGAATCCGGTCAGTTTTACCCAAAATACATCCGATATACAGGTAATGAAAGCCAAGGGTTATCACCCTACAACAGTATTGAGCTGAAGTATGACGGTCGAAGCGACCCATATTACTCTTGTGTCGCTGGTTCGCTCGTTCAGACGGCTGTCAAGCTAAAGGAAATCGCCGTTTTCAAACACGTGCCGAGTTCAAGGTATGGAGGAGATGGCGCCGATCAATCATTTAGACGTTACTTGATGTCATATGGTGATGAAGAAGAGTCAGTTAGTTCTACTGTTCCAAATGATGCCTGCGACTCGTTAACTACCGAGCAAAACAATACCCCCACACCATATCAATTAACTCTTGATAGTCGATATGAAGCTAGTTCAAGCAGGGTTGCTAGACTAGATCGATATGACTATGTTGAAACCCTTATTGGAACCGCTGATACTCTCCCAGATCATGTTCTTCTCTCTGAGCTTCTTCAGAGTTATGTGAGTCAATCCGACGACAGATCATCAGGTTTTTATCAAACTCTGCTGAATGACCTAAACAGTCTTGCATCGGGGTTTGATGAGTTGGCTGAACAGACCATGCTTGAATACTCAAGCCTGTCGAATGAGGAACAACTAGCGTATGTAAGTAACTTAGAATCCACTGTTAGCCAATTGGAGTCAGAGGTTCAAGCAAATCGTGAGTCGAGGATAGGTGAATTAGAAGCTCAAAGGACCGTGCTTGAATCGGCAAAGCAAAGGGTTGTGCAAAGGCTCGATGACTACATCGCGAAACAATTAAAGAAAGCGGATCGTATTTTACTGGTTCCGCAAGATTCTCCATATAAAACACAAATGATGGAGAACTTTAAAAATGATTTGAAGTTGAAGTATCAGGCCGCCACAAAGGCAGCGGATGACTGTCTCGCATTTGTTCAGCTTGCGGAGCTTCAAGATGGTAGCTATCCAAGTCAATACACGCCTTGCTACAAAGAGACATCAAAAGTCGAAGAGGCATTTAATGCATTTGTCCATTATGGAGAAGCCGCAAGCACATACTTTGGACTATATACTGACCTCGAGTCACTCACATTAAGCCCAGGAGTCAATGACGACGGACAGGTCATTCCATCTCTAGTAGAACGATCGAAAAGTAACCATGCATATCACTTACTTGTTGCTGGGCAGGTCACGGGCATGTATCGCAAGTTTGCTGCTCAGCTGCGGAAAGACTCGATTCGGCAAATCGAAGACCTTGTCGCAAAAATAGACGAAAAATTACAGTATTTTGAAATCGATTCTGAGTTGCTGGCTGGTGAGTATGTAACTGATGAGGAGTTACAACTGCGAGAGTCTACTTTTGTGCTTGGTTTACTTAACTCCGGTCAGAGCTCTGAGAGCTATACCCAGGACTATATAGCGGAGATTGAAGCATCGATCACCGATCTGATGTCTGGGCAGGACATCGTCGACGTGGAAGGCGTAACCGATGGTCAAACCAATTTAATTGGTGTGCTCAATAACTTGAGGATCATCCAAGATCGAGGTCAAGAGGATACGCTCGTCAACTACCAAAGCATTCTAGATGGCTTACTTCATGGAGAAGGCGCAGTCATATCGCAGCGGAGTTCTGGTGCCGCAAATTCACTACTAGGAGACACTCGTCTAATATCGCTTATTGAGTGTGGTGCTTTTGATGCTTGTTACACACCAATAAAGTTCAAATGGACCGAGGAGGTAATCGGCTGGAACGAAAGTCCATCGTCGGACGTTGTGCCTGACTATCTATTAAGCTACGACAAGGTGCGAGCCGGGAACGAAGGTTTAACCATCGACACTGGCAGCCTTGGGGGTGGAACCGGTGATGGTCAGAGCGGGAGCGCGTTGAGTTTATCCAATGAAGAAACATTATTGGGCAAAGAGTTAGCCCAAGCGGGCCAGCTAGTTGACGTTAATGGTGATGGTTTTCAAGACTGGGTCATCGCATATCGTCGTGAAGACGGGAGTGAGTTCCGCGGTACATGGATAAATACGCAGGCTGGTTGGCAGTATTCAGAGGAATACACGTTGCCAGCGTTAATCTCGCTGGCTGGGGGTATCCCACTTGGAAGTTTTATTGATACTAATAATGATGGCTTCTTAGACTGGGTAGGGAGAGCGATTCTACCAAATGGCGAGGTGATAGAATCCGCATACAATAACACTCAAAGCGGGTGGGTTTCTTCTACAGAGAGTCGTGCACTATTTCACATGGTGTATGTGGATGAAACAGGCTATCGGGTTGGCGGGTATTTATTCCGAGCACCTGAAGGCGAATTGAACTGGATATCGAGTGCAAGCATTGCCGAAAACCAAGAATTTTGGACATACCAACCCAGTGGATGGACGCAACAAACTGGACAAACAATTCCATTCTCATTGGCAACCGATTCAGAAGCAGCAGGCATTGTCGTCGATGTTGATTCAGATGGGATTGATGAGTGGGTTGAATACCATGAAAGTGATGGGGTCAAATCGCTCAGAGTCTGGCGATATGCAGCTGGCGCTTGGGCCGTCGACACGGATTTAGAGATCACCAATATAGATGATTTTAAATTTGGTGAGTTTATTGATCTTAACGGAGATACCTTATTGGATTGGGTTGTCTCGGTAGTCGATGATGACAATCAGTCTTCTCATCGAACTTTGGTTCAAGGCCCCTCAGGTTGGGAGGTGGACACCTTTCCGAGTTTACCTGCTTTACAAGACAGTGACGGAAATCACACGGCTCATCTACATGACATTGATGGCGATGGAGTAGTGGAATGGCTCAGGGGCATCAGTGATACCCAGGGCGTGGTTCAAACTGAAACTCAAAAGTTGATAGACGGTGTCTGGACAACGCAACCGCAACTATCTTTGCTATTTGAGATTTCCAGATATTCAGCAGAAGGGATGTTGGAAACCTTAGGTGAGTTTGCCACATTGACGGGTCAGTCCTCGATAGACTGGCTAAATGAGTCTCAAATATGGTCACAAAGTGAACCATCAACTGAAACGAGCAGTATGGTTTCTGACGCTGGTGTCTGGCAGTCTACCGATGCCTATCGGTTGCCGGTATTAGAGGATCAGTGGATTCGAAATGTCAGTGAGTTGCTTGCTCGGGTGAAAGAAGGCGAAAGCGTTTTAGCGGAAGACCAAAATGTGGTCGCTGCAGCAGAAAACGGTGGAGAGAGCGGTTCCGAAGAAACAGATGCAGGCGAAGGGCAAGCTGTAGCGCTCGAAGTGCCCGTACCATCTGATGACTCAAACGGAGTCAAAACAGGTACTTTGATCGATGTTGACGGTGATGGGCGGCTTGACTGGGTGAAATCAGTTAAGTTTTCAACAGGTGTTGAGCAGAAGGTGGTTTGGCTGCGTAGCGATGTTGGCTGGAAGCGGAGTGAAACGTTTGTACCACCGATTCCGTTGGTTGATTTCACAAATCGATCTGTTGCAAAAGTCGTCGACATTAACAGTGATGGGCTACCGGACTTTTTATTGTCGCTGAGTATCGGGTCATCGCCAGTCAACGAGCTATGGCTGAATACAGGTGAAAATTGGGTAAAGTCTTCGGGCTTTGATATGCCTAGATCGTTGTTTACAAAGGTTGGAGGTAATACCTATCAAACAGCCGTACTCATTGATCTCAACCGCGATGGCTTGTTGGATATTCTTTCCGACGGAAGCGATGGGCGCCCTAAGGGGGCATGGTTAGCCAACCCGAACGGCTACGCTTCAACTACTGATTTTTCGTTTCCATTTACGTTCTCCTCAGATAATGAGGGCGACCGTATCTCCAACGGTCAATTCATAGATTTAAACGGCGATGGATTACTAGATTGGATCAATTACAGTACACAAGTCGGTCAGGGTGATCTGGTTTACCTAAATTCGGGTTCTATATGGCAGGAAAGTCAGACCTATCAATTGCCGATTTCACTGCGCCACACTAACGGCGATATCCAAGCTCTCTTGGTTGATCTAAATAATGATAATTATCAAGATCTTGCGCTTTCCTATTTGCCAAATGACGCGCCTGCACTGGGTAGCACCTGGCTGAATACCGGTGTCGGCTGGAGATTAGACGAACGAATTGATTACCATCTACCTGGCACCATGTTCTTGCAAGGGCACGGCTTGGTCGCGCACCTGCTTGATATTAATGCTGATGGATACACTGACTTTATACAATCAGTTGAGGGTGGATCAGCGCTTACTAATAATCAAGCAGTCTGGTTAGGGAGTAAAACCGGTTTTAAACTACGTTCCCCAGACTCTTCCATTCCAGCTCTAATGCAAAGATTAGAAAATGGCAAGCTGGTGACGGAGTATGTACTCGCTGATGCAGATGGAGACCTTGAGCAAGACTTGGTTAGATCGACACAAAGCCAAGTTACTGGTAGCGATGTTTATTTTGGTCTATTTTCGATAGGCGGTACCATTAATAAAATTTTCGATGGCACTAAACGCTCTGAAATAGCGTATGAGAAAGGTTTTAAGCCTTTCTCGGTTTACCCTACAGAAGAGCGTGCGACCTACCCACTGCAAAGCACTAATGGTCCAGCAGTGGTGGTCAGCGGTTATCGATCCTTTCTAGCCGAGGGGCTTGACTCTGTTAGTGGCGAGAGCCTTCTGAGCGACGTAGTTTACGCATATTCAGGGTATGCCTTTGATTTGCTTCGGGGCCAGGGTGTTGGCTTCAAAACAGCTGAATCGACAGATTGGATTGCGGAACGTGTGTCTCTTACTGAGTTCGCCCAAACCTTTCCACACACAGGTAGAGCAGAGGCCTCTCAGCTATCTCAGCTTTGGGGCGACACCATAAGCCGAACAGATTACCAATATGATATAAAAATAGACTCCGCCACGAGCGATCTTGTAAAGCACTCCTATTTGCAGAGAACGACGACAAAAAATTACAAGGAAGATGGCGACCAGCTAAACACGATTGAAACAGACTACTTGGACCCCCTTCCGAGTTATTTTTATCCTCGTAAAGAACATCAAACTCTATTCGAGAATGGCGTTGAACACCATACTCTTACCACGCATGAGATAACACCAAATGAGAATTTTTGGCTACTGACACAGCAAACAGAAAATAAAGTAGAAAGCTGGAATTCGATTAAACCAGACGAGGTAATGTCGGTTGTGACAGGACGCGAGTTTGATTCGCGTGGGTTGCTACATTTTGAGTCTGTTGCCAACTTAACAACACGTTACACATTTGGCCCATTTGGAAATCTTCTCGAGACTGCCATTGGCGTTAACTCGACGCTCGGTCCGAGAGTTGAGAGTAGTATTTATGATTTGAAAGGGCGCTTCCGAATTGGCACTCAAAATATTGCTGATGAAATAACCGAGCTCGAATACACAGGGGTCACTGATGAACCAAGCTTAATTCGCGCCAACGACAGCTCATTTGTCGAATATGAATACGACGGTTTTGGTCGTAAAGCACGTGAAACCGCTAGCAGCGGTGTTATCAGACCGTTCGATATCAAGTTTTGCAATGGACTTTCGGCGAATGGGAGTGTCCAAGGGTGTCCAGAAGGGGCGGCCTATCTGACTGCTCAGTTTAGTAATGAAGAAAAAGGATCAGCAGCGGAAGTCGTCTACTACGATAAACTCGGCAGAGAGGTGCGCAGAGCAACCGCAAGTGCAGAAAATATTCTCTATATCGATACGGAATACTACCTCAACGGCAAGGTCTCAAGTCGAACTGTACCGTATATTCCGGGATCTGACACGGAAGTTCAGAAGGTTACATTCGGTTATGACACGTTTGGTCGATTAGCCTACACGGAGGAGCCTGGTGGAGTTGTAAAAGCTTGGGTATATGATGGTCGTTCAGTCACAGAATATGATCCAAATGGCAATGCAACCACAACCATAAATACACACTTCGGCTTACCGAGTAAGATTATTGATGCCTACGAAAACGAGACTGAATACTTCTATAACGCGCTAGGTCAGCTGACGGGCACCGTAAATGCCCAACTTGAAGAAACCAGAACTATCATTACGTATGATGAATTTGGGCGTAAACAAACGGTCACCGACCCTAATCATGGGGTAACCACCTTTTCGCATAATGCATTTGGGGAAATCACATCAAAAACCGATGCCCTCGGAAATAAACAAGTTTTTATTTATGACGAATACGGAAGGCTTGAACAACGGATTGACTCGGGAGTAAACGCTCAAGGCCAAAGTGTACCTTCGGTGACCGCAACTTGGGAATACTACGATCTCTCTGAAGCCAAGATTGCTTATCAAACTTATCTTACGGAGCTTACCGAGCGAGAGGTTGCTCAAGAAGAAATCGCCAAAATTAACGAGCTCGTGTACTTAAATCCAGAGGCGGCATCATCATTAGTCAAACGCGTTTCTGATACAACCGGGTATGTGTCTACGTCTACCTATGACTACCGGTCTAGGGCGGTTGAAAACACCGTAACGCTGCCTAACTCTGGTGGTACGCGAACGCTGAAGACTGATTACTTGGGTGAGAGTCAGCTGCCTTACACCGTGTATTACCCCAATAACTTGTCGGTGCGGTACGAGTATGATGAATTTGGGTATCTGTCGGAAGTCAAAAATGCAGGATTAAACACTCGAGACCATTATTTCGGTTTGCTTGAGCGCGGGGAAACACTTCGTGACGAGGTCGCTGAGGCGATTTACCAACGCGCAATCAAAGTAAACAATGACGATTTAAAGCCGAATCTAAGTAGGTACAAAGGCTATATCCGAAAAGCGGAAGAAGCTGAAGATAAAGCGATTGTCGCTGCTCGACGCATAGAGCATTTTACCCCTCAGGTCTACGATGACAGGTATGCTGTCGAGCACCTAAAATCGAAGTTATTACAAATTACCTCGCAGACTGAAGAAGAAGCACGAAACAATGTCGTCACATCACTGTTTAGCGAATTCAGTGGTGGCTCTTTAGCTATCAATTCGTCTGCTAATTGCACAGCTTCAAGAAATTATACGTTCCATGTCCCAGCGTATGACGTAACGACGGACATCGTTGACCCAGATGCACCG
This sequence comes from Arenicella chitinivorans, assembly GCF_014651515.1. Taxonomy (NCBI): domain Bacteria; kingdom Pseudomonadati; phylum Pseudomonadota; class Gammaproteobacteria; order Arenicellales; family Arenicellaceae; genus Arenicella; species Arenicella chitinivorans. The sequence goes on along the minus strand of NZ_BMXA01000006.1, from coordinate 160,944 downwards.
GAAGTCGCGGTGCAAGTTCCTATTTACGAATATGACCATGAGCGACGTGCCGAAGTTATTATTGGGTATGAAATAGAAATGCGTGCTCCGGAACCTGAGAAGCGTATTGAGAGGTCCGAAGCAGCAAAGTCGATCGAACGTTATCTCCCCGGAGTATGTGTGCCGGATTTATTTTCCGGATATCCCGACATTCCGAATGATAAGTTCCATCGAAAACGCGAGCGTCAACTGGTTGATCATATATTGGGGCTCATGCGCGTACTCCGTGAACGGAGTAACGCCAATGAATCAACAATCAGTAACAATATTCGTGTCTTTGAAAAGCAAGCTCAGATAGCAAAGAATCTCTACTCAGACGCCAAAACATTTTATGACAATCATGTCGAGAAATATGTAAGACAGGTGTCTGACCTGAATCAAGCCGGTAACGAAGTATCCTTAAAAGCCTTTGAGGTTTTCGTCAAGGCGAGTCGAGTTTATCAGTTCCATGAGGTAGAACGAGATATCTCGTTCTGGAAAATTGAGAAGTCAGATGAAATTAACCGTGTGGTGCGCGAGCGATATGGTAATGGCGTGGTTAACCACCGAGAGTATGACCCAGTTAGGGGGTCTTTGCATTCGATTCGCACCAAAGCTGACCACCAGGAACACAACTATCAAAACGAGGCTTATTACTACGATCTGGCCGGAAACCTTGTTTCCAAAGGGCACTATGCGCTGAGCACAACCGAGGCCTATCAATATGACGACTTAAACCGTTTGAAAACTGCGCAATACACTTTTTTTGGTGAAAATGAGGATAATAAAGTAACGCAGGAGTTCACCTATGATGCGCTCGGTAACATCAAGAGTAAAACAGGTGTTGGTGACTATGCCTATCACCCAAATAAAGTGCATGCCGTTGTTGCAGCCGGAGAACGCGCCTACACATACGATGCGATTGGCAGAATGCGCACGGGTGATGGTGCCACGTTCGAATACACCACTTTTAGTAAACCATCCAGGATCACTGAGGAGAATGGCAACTATGCGACGTTTGCTTACGGTCCCACGCATGACCGCTATTACCAAAAACGATCGGCTGACGGTAAGGTAGACGAAACTTTTTACTTCTTCAAAGGCGTTTACGAGGAAACGAAATCGGCGGGCCAGTTAACCCAACACGCTTCTATTGGTGCGCGCGGCAAAAATATCGCGGTGATCAAAGGTTACGAGGAACCGTTTGTTCCCGCCGAACAGATACCTGAGCTCGGGGCGGCTGATGCCTTGGCCGATGATTTGCGTCGAGGTATTGGTAGTGTCGATACAATTCTTGGTAATTACTTTAGCGCCTTCGACTCGGTGCTGAATGCGCAACCAATCGTTGAGTCAACTAGCACAGACGAATATGTGCCTGAGTCTCAAATGACGGATTGTTATGAAGTCGACGATGACGCGTCGACTACCAATGGTTCTGAGGATCCAAAGCGGCTTCATTGTCTGACACCGATTCAATATGAGCAGGTACAAGAGGTGGCTGCTTCGTCACTTATCAATATTCAGTACTATCACTATGACGCACTAGACTCGGTTAAGCTTGTCACCGATGCCGATGGTGAAATCGCTGCAGTGAACTACTTTGATGCCTTTGGTAACCCTATTATTCGCCCCGAGAATGAGGAAGGCGAAACCGCTGAGGGTGATATGGGGTTAGGAGGCCATGAAGCGATTGTCGGCATGGACTTAGTTCATATGAATGGGCGCATCTATGATCCCGTGATCGGCCGCTTTTTATCTGCTGACCCATTTGTTCCTGCGATTCTTAATCCACAAAGCTTGAACCGGTACTCATACGTTTACAACAATCCGCTTAAGTACGTCGACCCATCAGGTTATAAACCCGTAACGGCGAGTCAGCATGAGCGTAATGAGTATATCTTTGTATCTCTCGCGTACTTCGAACTGGAAGTGGTGCTACCGTCATCACAGCACTTGTACGACTTACTCGCGTTGTCTCGACACAACCCGCGCTTGTTTGAAGAGCACATAACGGCATGGGGAAGCAGTCCTGAAAAATGGAATAATGCACGTGGCTACGCAATCTCAGCCTATGATACCAATCAAACGGTACAAGCAATTCGAGCGGCTGAACGAGATGCTAAGTATCTACAGGTGGTTCAAGTTGTTATCACTGCCATCGTTTACTACTACGGTGGAGATGGAACAGCGGCCGGGGAAGCCTTTATGTCTCAGTGGTATGCGGCCCCAGTTTTATCGACCGCAGCGCAAGTCGCCATCACAGGTGAAATTGATATAGAAAGTGCGGCGTTAAGCTTTGCTACGGCGTATGTGGGCTCAAAAGGTTTCGGTGACTATTTGGATGGCGTGTCCAAATCTACTCATATCAATCGAACCGTGCTGGAGGCCGCAACAAGTGGCGTAATCCGGGGCTATGCATCGCACCTGTCTGGTGGTGAGTTTGAGCATGGATTTGCAGCTGGAGTGGCATCAGTCGCCTTGGACAGATCTATACCCAACGGCGGCAGTGGCATAGTTCGAATAATTCGTTCTGGCGTTATTGAAGGCCTAGTCACCGAAATTTCAAATGGTCGCGGCTCTGACGGTGAAAAACTCGACTTTTGGAATGGATTTCAGTTGGGCGCATTGCGGGCTTTAGCAACTGAAGTAGGTATATTGGCCTACGGCAGGGATGGTCAGACAGTCTGCCGAAGTGGCACACGTATAAATTGCGACCTTTCAGTTGTTGGTGACGCGCTCAATTTAATCATAGAGGGTGAGGATGGACTAATAGTCTTAAACACACTCGTTCAAGCAGGTTTCTCTATTTATCGGTTCAATCAAAACTTTGTAGTTTTAAGGACTCGCATTGATTTGACTCATCATGTTGAAGATAACAATGGACGTTTTTATGCAGAAAATGAAGGGCAGGAATTAAGCGAAATAGAGTCTGCAAGAAATACCTTCGCCGATGAGGCAATCACTGAAGCTCGTGACACCTATGGTTCTATCATTGATATGAGTGACGAAGCATTTGGTGAGCTACTCGACGACTTGGTTCTCATACATGTGAGTTCGGGACTTGCGAGCATTCAAGATCTCACAGGTGAGGGTCTTGTTGGAGCTTTCTATCAGCTCGGTTTAATGGATGGCTCATTAGGTGCCGTACTTGGCTTGCCAGATGTTTTAGGCCATGAGTTTGCGGCACGTGCTTTCATGCATATCGGCACGAAATCGTGGCAGGTCAAAGGTGACTCAGACCCAACTAAAAACTACAGGTTAGAATACACGTCAATTGGAGAATTTGAAGTTAAAGACGAGAGCGGTAAGAAGGTAGCCGATTTCACAACGGATCATAACGGCAATATCGTTGGTGTCAGCTTAGAGACTTGGGGGGAAGGAGAGTTTGACGCGGGTGTCTTCCCTGAAGACATAACCAGGCTTGCATCTAACTTCCCAACCAGTCCATGGAAATTCGTAGATGGTGGACCTCAAGCTCCCTACGCATTCGAGTCCGTTCAATTAGCCACTGGTGAACGAGTCTGGATGTCTTCAAATCCAGCATTAATAGAGCAGGAATCGATTAATGCTGCGGTCGCTGGCGAAGCTTTGTATGATTTTATTACCTATGAAATTCCTGGTATGTCGCACCTCGATGGCAAAATAACCGAGATTAGGGATGGTTTGGTTTTAGAGGCGAGTAAGCTACAGGGGGAAGAGGGTATTATTGTTACGCTGAAAAAGTACGCGCTTGATCGTGGAACGGCACACTTAACAATCGCCGAGTTTCTGTTGCCAGATACGGTTGGTGAAGTTGGTTTGTCTATGTCGGGGTTAAAGGTTGGACAGCTTTTTGAGAGGGCCGCGGTGCGTGCTGGGGCGGTTAGTGCGACAAGGGTGGGCGGGTTTACGATTCGAACCCCTATTCCAAACGGAGATCCTGGGGCCATTTACCGAGGTTTTGCTGGTTTAAACAGTAGGCAAAAAGTTTTGCTTGATGAATTGAGCAATGTAGGGGACTCGATTATTGTTTCAAAACGATCAGTGAGTCAGAAAGATATCGCAGCGTTAACAGCACAGACAGGACAAGAGTTTGCTGTATTTACTGTTGGTGGCCGTAGAATGGTTGTGAGGGGTAATTCGTCTGGGTTTGATGGTATCATTGATGAAGCATGGGCTTCTACTAGAGCTTCAGAAGGGTGGAGATTCTCTGCTCATACGCACCCGATCCCTGACGGGGTTAACCCTTCAACCGTTTTGAGGTCTTCTGTAGGTGATCGTGGTATTTTGGAGCTTTTTCCTAACAATCAGAGCGCCATATTGAATTCAGAAGGGGGAAGAGTATTGTTTACGCCCACTGCTGATAGTCTTTCAGGGTGGCTACCTGATTAGATATTAATAAATTAAGATGAAAAGAACGAATACCCGTCTGGATGATTTGAAGGCGTTGGCTAGAGCTAGTATCAAACAAGAACTAACGGACCTGAAATCTAAAGGTTTTGAAATTAAAAAGCAGTTTTCTACGAACCTCGCTCTTGAAATAGGTTTTGATGGTGAAAGCCGTGACTTCTGTCTTGTTTCAGCACATGAGAATCCATCGGACTCTGTCATTGTTGCTTCAATTAGGGGAAATATTAATACTCTAAAGATCGATCCAGTTAAGATAAATTCAGACTGTTTTGTTCCGACGAAGATCGACTAAATATCAGCAACATGAACAGCCACTTTTGTGGGAGTAAACATGGACAGCTGGGAGTAAACATGGACAGCCACTTTTGAGAGAGAAAGTAAACATGGACAGCCACTTTTGAGAGAGAGGTATTGACTTACTTTTCCCTCTAGATTGTGCAGATTTTTTAATTGAGCAGGAAGGTAGCCTTGGAATTACGCAGATTTAGGTAGGTGGAGAGTGAAGTTGGAGTTTCCATGTGTTTCACTGAGAAAACTGGGCGAGTGAAATTCTCACTTTCGTGCTCTCGTGGTGAGGTCTTGGTTGTGACTGTTTGTTTCAGAGCGGATTACGCGAAACTGAAGTTTCCGTCGTTTGATTGCCACTGTCTATACGTCGATTGATGTGTTCAGTCCCAACACGACTCTGAAACCGCATTTCAAATTCGGTCGTCAGAACCAGCCAGGCTCTCGTGTCAAAATCCAGCCGTCGAAGGATAGGCGGAAGCTGGTCTGGAATGGATCCGCGTTTATCAGCTCGAATGCATCTTCCGGTCCAGTCGACTAAAGCAAGATAGTCTTTTAGTCTATACGGGATGCCGATGGCATGTTCGGTTGTCCCCACAAATTTTTCTAATCCGGGACAGTCTGAAATGCCTTCTGTCAGCATTTTGATGCGGTATTTGATCGCCGTATGGTCAGACTCTTCAGGTGAAATAGCCATTTTGGCGCGAACCGGATTTAGGTCCACATAGGCCATACACGATAATTAATAAACATGGACAGCCACTTTTGAGAGAGAGGTATAGGCTTAATTTTCCCTCTAGAATGTGCAGATTTTTTAATTGGGTAGGAATGGTTCTCACTGGAATCATCGGAGACAGTTTTATCTGAGTCACGAAGCTTTTCGTAGCTCAGAGTTTTGATAATACATTAATTCATACTCAGCCGGCGGCACATCGCCAATAGGTGTGAGTAGCCGTTTGTTATTGAACCAATCCACCCAAGTAAGCGTTTCTCGTTCAACATAGAGTAAACATGGACAGCCACTTTTGAGAGAGAGGTATTGGCTTACTTTTCCCTCTAGATTGTGCAGATTTTTTAATTGAGCAGGAAGGTAGCCTTGGAATTACGCAGATTTAGGTAGGTGGAGAGTGAAGTTGGAGTTTCCATGTGTTTCACTGAGAAAACTGGGCGAGTGAAATTCTCACTTTCGTGCTCTCGTGGTGAGGTCTTGGTTGTGACTGTTTGTTTCAGAGCGGATTACGCGAAACTGAAGTTTCCGTCGTTTGATTGCTAGAGGGTAATCCCCCCTAAAAATAACTGAGTTCAAAAGTAGAATATTCTTGTAATCTTAACGCAGGAGATTCTGCATGAAAAAGTCTAAGTATTCCGATAGCCAAATACTGGCGATCCTCAATCAAGCCGAAGCCGGCACACCGGTGCCGGAGCTCTGCCGCGAACACGGGATGAGTTCTGCCACGTTCTATAAGTGGCGTGCCAAGTATGGCGGCATGGACGCGTCGCTCATGGCTCGGTTGAAAGAGCTGGAGGATGAAAACCGCCGATTAAAGAAGATGTACGCAGATGAACGGCTTAAAGCCGAGATCGTTCAGGAAGCCTTGTCAAAAAAGTGGTAAGGCCGTCTCAGCGTAAGTTGATGGCTCAGGCGGCCGTTGCCAACCAGGGTGTCAGTATTCGTTTTGCTTGCGCCGCGTTTCGCATCAGCGAAACATGCTACGAAAGTAAACATGGACAGCCACTTTTGAGAGAGAGGAATAGGCTTAATTTTCCCTCTAGAATGTGCTGATTTTTTAATTGGGTAGGAATGGTTCTCACTGGAATCATCGGAGACAGTTTTATCTGAGTCACGAAGCTTTTCGTAGCTCAGAGTTTTGATAATACATTAATTCATACTCAGCCGGCGGCACATCGCCAATAGGTGTGAGTAGCCGTTTGTTATTGAACCAATCCACCCAAGTAAGCGTTTCTCGTTCAACATCATCAAGTCCGCGCCACGGCCCATCTTTGTGAATAACCTCCAAATAATAAACATGGACAGCCACTTTTGAGAGAGAGGTATAGGCTTAATTTTCCCTCTAGAATGTGCAGATTTTTTAATTGGGTAGGAAGGCCAAATAATAAACATGGACAGCCACTTTTGAGAGAGAGGTATAGGCTTAATTTTCCCTCTAGAATGTGCAGATTTTTTAATTGGGTAGGAAGGCAGCCTTGGAATTATGGTGATTTAGGTGGGTGGCGAGTGAAGTTGTAGTATCTATGTGTTGAACTGAGAAAATTGGGCGAACGAAATACTCACTTTCGTGCTTTCGTGGTGAGGTCTTGGTTGTGATTGTTTTTTGTTTCAGAGCGGATTACGTGAAGCTGAAGATTTCATCGCTTGATCGCCACTGTCTATACGCCGACTAATGTGTTCACTACCAACACGACTCTGAAACCGCATTTCAAATTCGGTCGTCAGAACCAGCCAGGCTCTCGTGTCAAAATCCAGCCGTCGAAGGATAGGCGGAAGCTGGTCTGGAATGGATCCGCGTTTATCAGCTCGAATGCATCTTCCGGTCCAGTCGACTAAAGCAAGATAGTCTTTTAGTCTATACGGGATGCCGATGGCATGTTCGGTTGTCCCCACAAATTTTTCTAATCCGGGACAGTCTGAAATGCCTTCTGTCAGCATTTTGATGCGGTAATTGATCGCCGTATGGTCAGACTCTTCAGGTGAAATAGCCATTTTTGCGCGAATCGGATTTAGGTCCACGTAGGCCATACACGATAATAATGCACGCTCATCTAGCAGTGCCTGGCTCTTAAACCGACCCTCCCAGAACCGTCCTGTACAACGGTCTTCTTTGTTGGCTTGCCGAGCGATCGATTCGTTCACAATACGCATGAACCAGGATATATCCATCAGTCGCTTTCGCCAGCACTTAATGTCTCGCCTTAGAATCGACCATTGTTGCTCACTCAGTGCTTCACCGGCCAAGAACCGCTGTGAAAACAGGGTGCCACAAAAAAGACTGCTCCATCGCTCGACCACTTCTCGTTCAGACCATGCTTCGGCAATGTCTGGTCGAACATGTAGCACCACATGATAGTGATTGCTCATCACCGCGTAGGAGCATAATTTGATCGCAAATACTTCTGCTGTGCGACGGAGTTTGATTTCCAGCCAATCACGACGATGTTCATAACTCTTCGCCGTCACACGATCATACCCGCAAAGGTACGCACGCCGAACGCAGCGAGAAACACAATGATAAAAAGGAGTGTCGCTGAGCGACACCAATTGTCTGCGAGGGAGTCCCATCCTTGTCTCGAATAACAGTCCGTTGAGCTATTAAGGTCTCATAGTGACGGGCAGAATTCAAGAGTGGAGTGGTCGTACTTTTTGTTGCTTCGCCGGTTCTCGTCGTTCTTGAATTCACCACAATCAATATTTAGTTCCAGATGGGACTTACTCCCATGATCATCTTACCCTGTGTCTCACTAGTGCTGGCCAGCGACCGTAGCAAGCCCTCAATCATGCGCGCCGCGATACCGCAAACCACATGATTTTTTCACTATGCAATGTTTTAACAAGCAATGAATCTAAAAACAGCCTTACTCACAATGCCGATGGTCACGTTTTCTAACACAGTAATCGCTGTGCCAAAAATAGTTGACTCCCTGGCATGAAGGGATTTGGGTCAATACACACAACGGACATCGGCATTACTGGTTTTGGGTCGAGCATAAACGCCACCGCCGCTATTGTTCATTGCCCAGGCTTCAGATGTGTTGCTTTTGGTCTGTTGTGCCGACCAGATAAAGCTGCCCAGTCCACTGAACCAAGCATCACTGTGAATCATCTATGGATCGCGATAGTCTGCGACCGAGATTAGCTCTTTGGGATTAGGTAGACGCCAAGTGTCTTTGCCACCAAGCGTCAAGGTTTCACAATATTCAATTGCTTCACTCCAGTCGCGAGAAGCCTGGTGCCCTTGTTGCCAGGTTAGACCGGTGGCCATGTCGTAGACCGTACCGTTACCTTCGCTGCGCAATACAGCGCCGCGCGACGCACTGCGACCGTGTGCACAACGCACGCGCATTGATGCCGTAGGTGAGTATCTGAACATACCTCCGGTTTGGAAATCGACGGCTAAAACTTGTGTGAGGGAAGGGTCAGGCACCATGAAATTGGAGCTGAACTGGCTGGTCCAATAGGGCGGAATGGAGTTCGTTCCTGGAAAGGCATTAACATTAATGGCTGGTGCTCGCTCATTAAAGTCGACAATCGAAATCACCTCGTTTGGCTCGGGCAGTCGCCATTGATCCAGATCGCCGATAGTGAGTTCCCAATAATAGCGCCATGCATTTTCCCAGTTGAGCGTAAAGGGCGCGATCTCACGCTGCCAGATCAGACCGGTCACTTGATCCAGTGCGTGATTGGAATGGATGAAGTCATTGCTGTGTAGCGGAGACGCGTGCTGAAAGAAAAAGTTTCTGGGTAGTTGTTGTCGCTGAACAGTGGGACAACAACGACGTTAATTTCAGCTGCGCCGAGCGCGTAGACTGACAGCATGGTAGGTAGAGTGATATTTATTTGACCATGGGCGAGGCGCTCGTTTTGGTTGGCATGGACTGAGGATAGACCGGTACCAAAATAGAATTCACGAATTTTTTGTAGCGCATCGAACCCAAGTACACCTTCATGGTAAAAAAGCTTGTGCAAATTCGCATTGGTAGTGATATCTATTTTTTACTTGTAGGTACCCAGTTTTATCTTTGGCAACTCTTTGTTGATTTGTTTGCAAAGATTACGCGCCTTGTTATCCGTGAGAGTGCTTACGGCTGGCTACGGATTCTTCATATTACTATTTTTGAAAAATACTCATTGGTCGGATCGGCGAACTTGTTGTTATGCAGAAAGGTCGCCTCAACGCGAGCGTTTCCACATCCGTCGTCGGCTGCACCAAAACAAAATACAGGTCAAAATCTTGATCGAAAGTAAGCATGACGGCATAACAGGTAAGCACTTCAATGTTTGATTGGATGGCCTTGAAGCCGTATGAGTTGGGTAACAACGCCGCCAGTTGTTTGGCAAGACGGATGAATTGGTTGTGCTGAGAAATGCGCGGACACTGGTGGAAGTCATGCGTTCGCCAAAGTCTGTTGTTGGTCGCTAATTATGTGGATACGTTCGTCGTCATTGATCCACCATACCAACCTAATGATTCGGGCAAGTGGCGTTGCTGGCAATAAGAAATGGTGGTTAGTCTGGATGTGATTGCATACAACACATTTATGTCTTTTTCGTTACAAAATGTAAATGTTTTGCTATATATAGCAAACCAACTCGAGATGAATCGCGCACAAAGTGCCGTTCAAACCACGAATATCTATCTCGATCCTACGGTGTTAGATAATTAAAAAATAGGGATAAATTTATGAAAAGTAAGAGAAAAATTAGGCTAAAAAGGCTCGTTTCCGCGATGCTTCCGCTGTACCTGGTTGGACAGCCCGCTATCTATGCGCAAACAGAGTCAGGTTCTTCATCTCAACCTGAGACAGTTGCTGAGAGCGTTGACGACACAGAGTCAGTCGAGGTTGAGGAAGACAAGGCAATTGAACAGATAACCGTCACTGGTTCGCGCATCAAACGCGATGAGTTTACCGCTAACTCACCAGTGACAGTGATTACCCGTGAACGGTCTGCGCTTGCCGGCTTGCTGGACACATCTGATATTCTGCAAGGCTCGACCATCGCGGCCGGCCAGCAGATTGACGACTCGTTTTCTGGTTTTGTAACTGATGGTGGTCCTGGCGCGAACTCGGTGTCATTACGCGGCTTAGGCGCGCAGCGAACATTGGTGTTAGTCAATGGCAAGCGTTGGGGCCCCTCAGGTGTTCGTGGCGCGGTAAATTCGGTAGATTTGAGTGCGCTTCCTTCGTCGATTGTTTCACGCGTTGAGATCCTCAAAGATGGTGCGTCGTCCGTGTATGGTGCTGATGCGGTCGCCGGCGTAATCAACGTGATCACACGGGAACGTGCGGACGGTCTGCAACTAAATGCCACATCCAGCTTGCCGCTCGAAGGTGGTGGTGAAACGTATAATATGGATGCCGTGTGGGGCGTCATTGGTGAGGATTGGTCATTCAATATTGGTGCGGATTTCGCGCGTCAAAATGAGTTGGTCGAAACCGATCGTGATTTTTCTAAATGCGAAACACTTCCACGCATTACCGACCAAGACGGTGACGGTACGATTGATAACCGCGACCCAGTTACCGGCGAAGAACTGTGTTTTGGTGCCATTTATGGTTTGGTGACCTCACCGTTTGGCTTCGCACGCTACGACCCATCTTTAACGCCAGGGTCGACGCCAGCGAATCCAAATTTTGACTTTGACATCAATGGTGCTTTCGGTATTCCGTACTTTACCACTGTAGACGAAGGTCCATTAGACAACCAGGGCGGATTTTATCGTGATACACGTAGCCCAGAAATAGCACAAATGATCTCGGAGTCTGAGCGGTTCTCACTGACGTCGTTTGCTGAGAAAGATATTGAACTGTTCGGCCGTACGTCCACTGTGTATTACGAGGCGTACTATAATAAACGTGAGACGACTGCAATTGGCGGATACCAGCAGTTATTTCCGCTGGTACCGGCGTCGAATCCGACCAACCCATTTGGCACCAACGGGCCACTTGCTGCATTTGGTGGCTTTGCGGTCCAGCCTGTGATGATGTCGTGGAATGTGCTCAGACCTGGCACAGAGATTGATGTAGAGCGGGGCAATCTGTTTGTTGGCATGAAGGGTGATCTGACCGAAAACTGGACTTACGACGGTTATATCGGGGTCAATAAGTCTGAAGGGACCTATCGAGCGCAGCGTATTCTGTCTGATCGTTTGTTTGCGTCACTCGATTCTGTTATCGATGGGAATGGCAATCTCGTGTGTCGAGACGCCGCTGGTAATCCCGGTTGTGTCGCTGCAAACTGGTTTAGCGAAGACGCTTTACTCAATGGAAACTTGCCGCAAGCGCATCTTGATTACATCCGTAAAGACACGGTCGGTGAGACAGAATACAGCGGATCACAGCTCGCTTTGAGCCTTGGTGGTCCACTGTTTAAGACGTGGGCTGGTCAGGCACAAGCGGTGTTCGGTATCGAGTATCGATCAGAAAAAATTGATGATCGCCCCGACATCGAAGCGCAACGTGACAACATCTTCAGCACGACGGCGGCTGGTATCACCGCTGGTAAGGATACAGTACGTGAAGCGTATGCCGAGTTCGAATTCCCGTTGGCTGAGAATGCGCCGTTTGCAGAAGATATTACGCTTAACTTGGCCGCGCGTTATACCGACTACGATTCATTCGGTGATGATGTAACCTCTCGCATGCAGTTGAACTGGCAAGTTAACCCGACACTGCGATTGCGTGCCACAAATGGTACATCGTTCCGTGCGCCGGATTTGTACGAGCAGTTCCTAGGAGATCAAACCGGTTTCCAAAGTGGTTTACTTGACCCGTGTGTGAATTATGGCGATAGCTTGCGACCTGGCGATCCAATTTATGATAATTGCGCCAGCCTAGGTTTGGCGCCAGATTTTGGTTCAGACGGTGTGCCGGGTATCCGTACGGTTACCGGTGGTAATCCAGATCTGAAGGCCGAAACCTCGGATTCCACCACGGTTGGTTTCGTGTTAACGCCAAGCGATACGAACTTCTCGTTTGCGGTTAATTATTTTGATATCGAACTGGAGAATTCAGTAGCTTCCCCAACGGTTGGATTCGTTGTCGGTGACTGCTATACCTCACCCGGGTTCACCAGTCCTTTCTGTGACCGAATTGCACCACGAAACTCAGAAGGTAATTTGACAGATATTGATGCTTCCTTGTTAAACGTTGGAGTTGAGCGCAGTCGAGGCTATGATTTCGATTTGGTTTACACCAAAGCGTTCTCAACCTTTGATTTGACAGTTGATATGACCGCAACGAATATTCGTGAACAGTATCAGGAACTATTGGGCGATGAGTTTCAACTCGAAGGTAACTGGGGTTTTCCTCGCTGGACAGGTCAACTTGATCTGATTGCCAACTATAAAGACTGGCGTTTCTTTTGGGGAATGGATTACCTGAGCTCGAGTAAAGAAGACCCGGTGTTTGATCCAGATACCGACAACCGTGACCGATTCAATAGTACATCAGCCACCATGTATCATAATATGTCGGTACGCTACACAAGTCCGAATGAATGGGAGGTTATTGCTTCGCTCAGAAATGTGTTCGATAAACAGCCGCCATTGGTGTCTGATGGTCAAAATTCTGACTCAGCTACGCGGGTATTCAATACATTGCCCGGCGTCGGGTATGATCTGATTGGACGCACTGTGGTACTGCAGTTTTCCAAAGCATTCTAAAAAAGTGGAATGCTTGGCGGGGTTGCTGTGATACACAGTAGCCCCGTTTTTATTGAGCGGATTGGTGGCCGACACTGATTGTCCGTAATCCAACAGAGAATTCAGAATGAAATTTGTCACTCGACTAACCCTACTTATTAGTTTTACGATGTTGTTGGGCGCCACATTGGATGTGAGCGCGGAACAAATCCCCTTGAAGGCGTGGATCCACGACCCAGTAATTGACAGTGTGAATGTCAGCCCCGACGCTAAGCACCTGATTGGGCTAACTTTGACCGATGTAAACAGTGCACCGCAAGTGACCATCTGGGATGCGTCAAATTTAGCTGCTGATCCGGTATTTTGGTCACCGAAAGATGTCAAACCTCTGTTAGTACAATGGGTGAATGATGAGACATTTCTCGTCTATGGACGTCAGAAGTATGATTATCGATATGCCGGCAGGAACACCAAATGGTTTCGGGATAAAATCTACTTTGTTACGTTCTCTGCAAAGAAACAAAAAATCACGAAGTCACGCGAAATTTTGGCGTCAAAGGAAAAAGTTGGTGTTCAAATCGAGAACCTACTGCCGCTTAAAAAAGACAAGGTGCTTATTCAAGTCACCAATCTTGAGTTCGCCTCTGACTTATATGAAGTTGACCTTCGTGAAAATACCGAAAAACGCGTGTACCGAGGTTCACCTAGAAACAGTGCCATCACCAATGCTTGGGGCGAAGTGGTGTTGAAGACAAACATCGAAACAGGTGAACCAGGCACACGAATCGATTTTTCTTATAAACACCCTGAAACCGGGGAGTGGGAAGTGCACCATTCTTTGATGGCCAAAGGCGGTAAGGGCTTACAACCGGTCGCTTTTGACCCGGACGGTGTTCAGGTCTATGTGGTTGATAACACAACATCCGATAAGTCGGTCATCCGCAAGTACGATTTGATCTCTCGCAAGCTGAGCGAGCCGGTTTTTGCTGATGAGGGGGTTGAGGCGACGGGCGTCTTGGTTGGCGGTCGCGTTGATAACTTCGGTAAAATTCTGGGCTACGTCATGACCGGTGCGAAAACCACGCGCGTCTTCACTGACGAAAGAGAGAAAGCGCTGCACGACCTAATCTATTCTGCGCTTCCTAAGGATCAAGTGCATCGTATTTCATCGATGTCTACTGATGGGTCGCTGATAGTTGTTCGTTCGTCTGGGCCAACCGAACCTGGCGCGTACTATCTCTTCAAAAATCGACAAGAAGTACTGCCACTGGGGCGCGAGTTTCCTTATCTTGAACCCAAGAAGCTAAGTCGCATGGAGTACGTCGAATACAAGGCCAGAGATGGGTTGGTAATTCCAGGCTATTTAACTAAACCTAGCGCAGGAAAACCGCCATACCCTGCCGTGGTCATGCCGCATGGCGGGCCATGGGCACGGGATTTTTACGGTTGGGATCTATGGGCGCAATTTCTCGCTAATCGTGGTTATGCCGTGTTGCAACCACAGTATCGCGGGTCCGAGGGTTGGGGTACCAAGCTTTGGCGTGCGGGCGACAACGAGTGGGGCCAGAAAATGCAGGACGACAAGGACGATGGCGCGCAATGGCTGGTAGAGCAGGGTATTGCGGCCAAAGATCGTATCGCTATTTATGGCTACTCGTATGGCGGCTATGCGGCTATGGCTGCCGTAGTGCGTCCTAATTCACCGTACCAATGTGCTATCGCTGGCGCGGGACTTTCTGAGCTACGGACCTTCGAGAAAATTACCTTTGATAGCCGGTTTGGCCGAGAGTTCCAAAGTGCAACAATAGATGGGTTATCGCCGCTAGATCATGTCGAGGATGCTAGCATTCCGATCTACATCTTTCATGGCGATCGCGATCAGCGTGTACCGGTCGACCAGTCTCGGAAGTTCTATAAGGCGCTAGAGAAAGCTGGTAAGACGGTTGAATACAATGAAATCCCTGATCTGTGGCACAGTTTGCCATGGTGGCCGACACACCATATAAACGTGCTGGGTAATTTGGAAGAGTACCTGGCTGAGCGCTGTGGTCCGGGCGGGCTTTAGTAATAAGAGTTGATGCCTGACAAGGCGAATGGCAGCAGGGTGTCGGCTTTCGCCAGAGAAAGTCTGATACCCTGATTCTACAACGCGTTAGTTACCGCGTCAGCCAACTGCTTGCCGTGCAAATACGCCGACTCCACACGCGCGTTGCCGCACCAATCTCCGGCAGCGCCCAGCTTTAGGGTCGTATCTATAAACACATCACCCTTGTGTTCACGTTGGATAACCGTGTTTGCATATCGCCAGCGGTGAATGTCGCTGTGAGTTGCGCGGCTCAGGTCGGTGTTTAAAATGCGCTCTGCTTCTCTGATTAAATGTTGTTTGATGCCGTTAATGTCTTTTTCCAAGTGGCGGTTTGCCCATTCATTACTGGACTGAATGATGATCGATTGTGTTGTGCCTCGTTCTGGCTTGCTGTTGTTTTGCGCTACCCAGCTAATATCGGCGTGTCGAATTAGCGCGGCATCGAAGTTCAAGGCGACGGGTTCGGAAAACGCCAGCATGACGCTAAAGCAGGGCAGTAATTCTATATTCGGCAGCGCTGATTTAAAGCCGCAGCTGCTCGGTAACAAGGTCGCTGTCTGCTCTGGCGGGCAACTCAGTACTACCCAGTCGAACTGGCCAAGGTGCTCACCTTGGTCTGAGTGCAGATTCCAATATCTGTCGTTTACGCGTTCTAGTTGTGCGACCCGCGTACTGCGTTGGATCGCCATGTCCCGAGCTAAGTATTTAGCCAGCGAATTCATACCCGGTGTCCCCACATAATGCGGAAATGCCTCGTCCCACGGACGTTCCGACAGCGTGTCGCCAGTTTGACCGTCAATCTCTTGAAAGCGCGCCCGCCACAGAGCAATGGCACCTGCATATAGCGGCTCACGTAAGAACGCATTAAATTCTGGACTTTTGGCGACAAAATACTGTGTGCCGTGATCAAAGCTCGCATTGTCGGTGCGGCGCGTTGCCATGCGACCACCGAGCCCACGAGATTTTTCAAATAGACGAACCTCGGTGTGTTGTTTCAAATGGTGCGCGGCTGTTAGCCCGGTCATGCCAGCGCCGATGATAGCAACTCTTGTCATGTGCGATATCGTTTTGGTCAGTTAAAGCTCGGACGTACTATATACGAATATGAACGATGTCAGCGTGATGGGTGAGCCGACTCTTTAGAGAGCGTAGGCGCTGCCAGTTTTAGGCCATTTTGGACACCAAAGCGGCGGAATTGGATTTATCAATAATACATAATGCAATAATCAATAATTTGTGAAACGAAACCCATCAAAACACCATGCCAGTGGTCGTTACTAGCATGAATTTTTGCTGTATACTCAGTCGCCGAGCCCATCAGAGTTGGTGGATGTTAGTCAAATTTGTCGCATTTTTCCTTGCGCCGCCGAACACCAAAAATGTTGAGGGCTGGCTAAGAAATATTGCTGAACCCCTTTGACACAGTGCCGTCATAAGAGATTGTTAAACACAAAACAGTCCGACCTCGGTGCGCCCGTTAGCCATAATAAACACAATCAAAACGTTAACCCTACAGTCTATGCATATTGCCAAATGGACAGTCTTGCTCGCAATTTTCTGGTTATTGCTTTCCGGCATTATCGAACCGTTGATGCTGTTTTTTGGCGTCGCATCCGTGATTATTGTGCTGATAGCTCTGGTTCGAATGGATGCAGTGGATAAAGAACCAAAAGCAATTGGTACCGGTATTCCATTCTTGCGCTACATCCCGTGGTTGATTGGACAGATTACACTGTCCAGTCTGGAAGTCACGAAAATGGTGTGGGGCGCGCCCGAAAAAGTTTCACCAACGCTCGCGACGCTGGATGCGAGTGACGTTCCTGAAGATTGCCGTGCGCTGTACGCCAATTCCATTACATTGACACCCGGAACGCTTAGCGTTGATCTTGAAGATGGCGATGTCACCGTGCATGCTCTGCGGCAAACATCGATAGACGAGCTTAAAGAGGGGCATATGAAGAATAAAATTATTCGTATTTGGGGTAGCAACTCATGACACCCGTGTATGCCACAGTTTGTATTGCGATCCTTGTCGTGATGGGGTTGGCGCTCGCACGTGCGTTCAGTGCGAAAACGGTCTATGACCGCATTTTGGGCGTGAATATGTTCGGTACCAAGACGGTGTTGTTTATCGCCGCGGTCGGCTATTTGATGGGGCGACCGGATTTTCTCGATATCGCTATCGTCTATGCGCTTATTAACTTTATTGGCATGGTGGCAGTGTTACGTTTCTTTGAATACACCGCACCGATTGAATAACCCTTAAATTTCCTTTTTCGACATGCTTTTTTTGGACATAGTCAGCGGCATTTTGTTAATTGCAGGTGTGTTTTTTGGGCTGAGCGGTGCTGTTGGGCTGTTCAGATTTCCCGATTTTTACACCCGAGTTCACGCCGCGAGCGTGACAGACTCAATTGCTGCCATTTTGCTAATCAGCGGGTTTTTGCTTCAGACATCGTTTGATCTAAATACTGCCAAATTGTTGTTTATTTTGGCCTTTTTGCTGATAACTAGCCCGACTGCCTCACACGCGCTAGCGAAGTCAGCGCGGCATGGCGGATTGCTTGCAATGGCTGAAACCAATCAGAAGAAACCAAGGCAGGATATGTGATGAGTTTGCTGATTGACCTGGTGTTGCTGGCGATGCTGGCGCTTACCGCTTTGCGGATTATCTTTCTCAAGGATTTATTCGCTGTGGTTATGCTGTTTGGTATCTACAGTTTCCTTTCGGCGCTAATTTTTGTGAACCTGGATGCGGTTGATGTGGCCTTTACAGAGGCTGCGGTTGGTGCCGGTATATCCACGGTTCTGATGCTGGTAACGCTTGCGCTGACCGGTCGGAACGAGAAAGAATGTGCGCGGTCATCGCTACTACCACTGGTTGTGGTGTGTGTTACCGGCGCGGTTTTGGTCTATGGCACATTGGACATGCCACCGTTTGGACATGCCGATAATCCGGTGCACGAGCATGTAGCTCCGCGCTATATTCACGACTCGCCACAGGAAGTAGGGTTGCCAAACATGGTGACCTCCGTGCTCGCGAGTTATCGCGGATTCGACACCTTGGGGGAAACAGTGGTGGTGTTTGCCGCCTTGATAGGTGTGTTGGCTCTGCTTGGTGTGCGTCGAGAGGAAAATTCACCGACACCTGAATCCGGATTAAAAAGTCATCAGGTGTTGCATGTGGTGGCCAAGCTCATTATCCCGTTGATCATTCTATTTGCACTGTACGTGCAATTCCACGGAGATTTTGGACCCGGTGGAGGATTTCAGGCAGGGGTCATTGCCGCGGCGGCCTTTATTCTTTATGCGCTGGTGTTCGGCTTGCCGAATGCGTTCGCCGTGGTGAGCCCAAAATTTCTGCAAGTGATGGCATCATTGGGTGTGTTGCTGTACGCCAGTGTTGGTCTCTACAGTATGGCGAAAGGTGGTCAGTTCTTAGACTATAATCGGCTTGCCGCCAACCCGATTGACGGGCAGCACTACGGAATCATCATCATTGAGCTTGGAGTCGGCATTACGGTTTTTGCTGTGATGCTAAGTATTTTCTATGCGTTTAGCAGTCAGGTTGCGAGGTTAAACATCCGGTGAGTTTTATTCTCGATTACTACAACTACTGGGTCGTCGTGTTTTTGATGATGACCGGGTTTTACATCGTTATTTCAGCGAATAATCTAGTCAAGCGTATTGTTGGGCTGAATATTTTCCAGACATCCGTGTTTATGCTCTATATCTCCATGGGCAAGGTGAATGGTGGGACCGCCCCCATTTTGGTCGAAGGTGTCGACGTGTATTCCAACCCATTGCCGCATGTGCTGATTCTCACCGCGATTGTAGTTGGTGTTGCAACCACGGCGGTGGGCTTGTCTCTAATTGTCCGAATAAAACGCGCCTACGGTACGGTTGAAGAGCATGAATTTGAAACTCAGGGTGACGTCATCTAATGTTTGAACAACACTTGGCTGCACTGCCGATTATCCTCCCATTAATCGCAGCCCCCATCGTACTAATTCTCGGACGGTCTTCGCTGGCCTGGGCTTTCGCAACGCTGGTGAGTGCTGCGGCGTGTTACTTCTCCTGGCAACTGCTCTGTGTGGCGCTCGATAACGACGTCATCAGCTACGCGGTCGGTGGCTGGCCGCCACCGTGGGGCATAGAACTGCGCGTCGACGTAGCCAATGCCTTTGTCCTACTGGCTGTGACCGCTTTGTCTACGCTGGTCTTGCTGTACGCAAAAGACAGCATTGAAAAAGAAGTCGCGCCGTCAAAGCATGCATTGTTCTATACCGCACACTTGCTCTGTCTTGCAGGTTTGTCGGGTATTTTGCTGACCGGTGATGCCTTTAATCTGTTTGTGTTCTTGGAAGTTTCGTCGTTAGCGACTTATACCCTGGTCAGTCTAGCGTCGGATCGGCGATGTCTGGTCGCGGCGTTTCGCTATTTGATGATGGGAACCATCGGTGCCACGTTTATCCTGATCGGCGTGGGCATGCTCTACATGAAAACGGGCACGCTTAATATGCTTGATTTGGCAGGCCGAATCGATCTTTACGACAGCAGTCGAACCATTAACACTGGACTGGCTTTCATTATGGTCGGCGTCAGCATCAAGCTTGCTTTATTCCCTTTACACATGTGGCTGCCGCCAGCCTACACACATGCGCCGTCTGCCGTTTCTGCATTTCTAGCGGGTACCGCCACCAAGGTGGCGGTGTATGTGATGATTCGCTTTATCTTCACAGTATTTGGCGTGAACCACGTGTTTGAAGAAATGGGCATGGACCTCATCCTCATGGCCTTGGCCATTGTTGCTATCTTCAAGTGTTCTTACATGGCGACAGTACAAAGCAATGTTAAAACTGTGCTGGCATACAGCAGCGTGGCACAGATCGGTTATATGATTTTGGGTTTGAGTCTGGTCAGTGTGGCTGGGTTGATGTCAGGCTTAATTCATATCTTCAATCATGCTCTGATGAAGGGGGCTTTGTTTATGGCGGTCGGTGCGGTTTTTTATCGTGTCGGTTCGGTCGATATCAGTGCATTTCGAGGGCTTGGCAAACAGATGCCGTTGACGATGGCCGCGTTTACTATTGCGGGTTTGAGCATTATTGGTGTGCCACTGACTGTCGGTTTCGTGAGTAAATGGTATCTAGTAACCGCCGCGCTTGAGCAGAATCACTGGGCAATCGCAGCGCTCGTACTGGCCGGTTCTTTACTGGCCGTCATCTACATTGGGCGTGTACTCGAGGCTGCGTACCTGCAATCGGCGTCGCCTGACTCAGAACCGGTTAAAGAAGCACCTTGGCTTATGATAGCGCCGATGTGGTTACTGGTATTCGCCAACATCTACTTTGGGATCGACACCAGCCTGACTACCGAAGCGGCAAGTAGTGCTGCTGAGTGGCTGTTCCTCAATACCGAGAGCGCTGCTCAGGGGATCGCACAATGAATCTCTGGCAAGCCATCGAGCCATCCAATCTGATTGCACTGTCGATTCTGGTGCCATTCGTCGGTGCCCTGCTTGTCGTTGCGACTGGTAAATGGCCAAACTTGCGTGAGGCGGTCACACTTACTACCGCCGTGGTGCTGTTCAGTGTTGTTTTAGCGATCACTGACTATACTTTCCGTGGTGTTGAACTCACTCAAAACGTTGTTGAGTTGTTCCCTGGTCTGGCGCTCAGTTTCTCGGTTGAGCCGCTCGGTGTGTTGTTTGCGTTGGTTGCCAGCTTCCTGTGGATTATTACCAGCGTTTACGCCATTGGCTATATGCGCGGTCATGATGAGCAGAACCAGACACGATTCTTCTGCTGTTTTGCATTGGCAATCAGTTCCGTGATGGCCATTTGTTTCTCCGGCAACTTGCTAACCTTGTTTGTGTTCTACGAGGTCCTGACCTTGTCAACGTATCCGTTGGTTACCCATGCTGGAAATGACGCGGCCAAGCAAGGTGGCCGAATTTATCTCGGTATTCTTTTAACTACCTCGATTGCCTTTCTGTTACTTGCGGTGCTGGGAACCTATAGTTTGACAGGTACCTTGGAATTTCAAGCCGGCGGTATCTTTAATGCCTCGCACAGCCCGATGATACTGAGTGTGTTATTGGTGCTATTTTGTTACGGGATCGGTAAAGCCGCGATCATGCCGTTTCATCGCTGGCTACCAGCGGCAATGGTCGCACCAACGCCTGTCAGTGCATTGTTGCATGCGGTCGCCGTAGTTAAAGCGGGTGTTTTCAGTATTTTGAAGGTTGTGATTTATATTTTTGGCCTTGATACGCTCCGTGAGATCGTAGCCACTGACCTTATGCTTTACATTGCGGCGGCGACGATTCTGATCTCGTCTTGTATCGCGATGACGAAAGACAATCTCAAAGCACGCTTGGCTTATTCGACAGTGAGCCAGTTAAGTTACATTGTGGTCGGCGCATTGCTGGCGACCTCGGTCGCGAGTGCCGGTGCTGCATTGCATATTGCCACGCACGCGGTTGGAAAAATAACCTTATTTTTCTGCGCTGGCGCGATCTTTGTGGCCGCACACAAGAAAAACATCAGCGAGATGCGCGGGCTTGGACGAAAAATGCCAATCACCATGGCTGCGTTCGCGATTGGTGCAGTCAGTATTATCGGTTTGCCGCCGATGGCGGGGACCTGGAGCAAATGGTATTTGACGATTGGCGCGTTGGAAGCGGATAAGTTAATCATTGTGGCTGTCTTGATGATCAGTTCGCTGCTAAATATCGCCTACCTTTTACCGATTCCGATTAAGGCCTTTTTTGATACGCCAGACGAGCAACGACAACCTTGGACATGGGCTGAAACAAAGGAAGCGCCAATGCCGATACTTATAGCGTTGTGTGTCACGTCACTCGGCTGTCTGGCGTTGTTTATATATCCGCAGCCGTTGACGGACTTAATTAATTTGATTCCCGGTGTTTCTACTCAGGTAGGAAGCACGAGTACACTGAACGGAGGTGGCTAAATGGCTGATCAGAATGAACCCCAAGGCTTCTTCGACAAGCCCGAAAATATCAGCAAAATGCTGAAGGTGTTTTACGTCATTTGCGGACTCTTAGTGATCGCCGATTTTGTTGTCCATCGGCACATTTACCACGATTGGGAAAAGATCCCAGCGTTCTACGCGATATACGGCTTTGTCGGTTGCGTTGTGTTGGTTTTGATTGCCAAGGAAATGCGTAAATTGCTTATGCGCGGGGAAGATTACTACGATGAATAGTGTTCTACCTTTTTTGCCGCTGATGGTTGGCGCAGTAGTGGCGCTTTTTCTGCGGGGTTGGCTGCGAAGTGTCATTATCTTGGCTGCGCCGGTTGTCGGGGCGGTGAATTTAATGGGGCTGGAGCATGGTGTGTTCTGGTCACTCGAGTTCATGGGCTATGCGTTGGAGCCAGTGCGCGTGGACAAGCTGAGCATGATGTTCGGGTATCTGTTCCACTTGGCTTCGTTTATCGCTGTATTGTATGCATTGCACGTCAAGGACACCGTGCAACATGTTGCAGGACTAGCCTATGCGGCGAGTGCGGTTGGCGCGGTGTTCGCAGGGGATTTGCTCACGCTGTTTGTGTTCTGGGAATTACTCGCGCTGACATCGGTATTTTTGATTTGGGCGCGTCGAACCGAGCGGGCGTACACATCTGGTATGCGCTATCTCATTATTCAAGTGCTCTCTGGTGTATTACTACTTGCTGGCTTATTGATATTCGCGCAGGTGAACAACAGTCTTTTGTTCAACCAGATTTCGTTGCAGCACAGCGGAATCGCGCAAGTCGGTGCGTGGTTGATCTTTTTCGCGTTTGGCATTAAGTGCGCGTTTCCATTTATGCACACTTGGCTGACGGATTCGTACCCGGAAGCGACCCCAAGCGGGACTGTTTTTTTAGCCTCATTCACCACCAAAGTCGCAGTCTATGCGTTCGCCAGAGGATTTCCTGGCGAAGAAATTTTGGTTTGGATCGGTGTCACGATGGCCTGTTTTCCGATTTTCTTTGCGGTGATCGAAAACGATTTACGACGTGTGTTGGCCTACAGTTTGATTAACCAGATCGGCTTCATGATTGTTGGTATCGGTATTGGTACCGCCATCGCTCTAAACGGCGCGGTTGCACATGCGTTTAATGACGTGATCTTCAAAGGTTTGTTGATGATGACCATGGGCGCAGTCCTGCATATGACTGGGAAGATTAATGGTTCGGAACTCGGCGGTTTGTATAAAAGCATGCCGAAAACCACAATCTTGTGTATTGTTGGTGCGGCGTCGATTTCGGCCTTCCCATTGTTCAGTGGTTTCGTATCGAAATCAATGATCATGGCCGCAGCGGTCGCTGAAGGCTACGATGTGGTTTGGTTGTTGTTGCTGTTTGCCGCTGCCGGTGTGTTCCATCATGCGGGTATTAAAATTCCGTATTTTGCATTTTTTGCGCACGACTCGGGAATTCGTACTACCGAGCCCCCGAAAAACATGTTGCTCGCTATGACACTGGCGGCCATAGCCTGCGTGGTGCTGGGATCGTTCCCGGCACAGACCGTGTACGCGTTGTTGCCATGGGAACATAGTTATCAACCCTATGATGTAACACATGTTTTAACCCAGTTGCAGTTATTGTTCTTCTCAGCGTTGGCTTTCGTGTGGCTCAATTTGCGTAATATGTATCCACCTGAGTTGCCGTCAACCAATCTCGATACCGATTGGTTTTACCGACGGCTGGCTCCGAACGTGCTGACCAAGGCCGGTGGCGCGATTTATGCTGCATACATAACGGTTGAACAATCCGTGTTTTCGTCGATCAAACGTTTGGTACACAATTCGTATGACGTCGAATCGGGTGAACCTAAAGGTTATTTCGGTAAACTCTGGCCCATCGAAACCATGGTTGTTTGGGTCGCCGTTCTGCTTACCGTGTACTTGCTTATCTATTATGTGCCTGGTTTACTGTAAGCATCGATCATGAATGTGGTTCATCCTTGGGCCAGTGTGTCGCAGCAAGTTACCGCAGTCTTGGGTGCGTCAATGTCACAATCCATACACTAGTCCATTTTTTAGCCGGTCATATTGACGGTCGAGCGTTCGGATTCGTATTAAGGGTTATACGCATTGAGGCGATGACGTTAGTGCATTTCCAATGTCGCTGCGGAGAAGTTTAAGGCAATATAAACGTAGTTTCCGATCAGTTTTTTGATATCGAGAGCTGTGCTGCGACTGTCAGGCTTATGCTCGGAAATGGGAGTTGATGACAGACTGCTGGATGAATGTGGTACAACAGAGTTGCTTTCGACATCCCCAAGACATGGTCAGATTATCACCAGGAAAGCGCATATCGCGTGTGTGTAGCTGACATAGAAGGGATTGTATCGATAGCCTGCGAAACGCTGGAATACCCCATTGGCAAATACATTAGGTCCACAAAAAGTGCCGTTTATTGGGGTTATCGGGGATCGCTTACAATTGAGCGATCCCGAAAAGCTTGAAACTTTAGGCCCAGTGGCTTTGAAGGCATTTGGCAAAAACGCGATTGATAACAAACCAGTCGATGCGCATGATAAATTTCCACCAGCGGCTATGTTAAAAAACCCTTAGTGTTTATGTTGACAGGCGGGATCAAGAGACGCACTCGGCCATCGCCTTATTTCAATCCGGATGGGCTGATTTGTAAGCCGTATGTCGCCTCTCAGAAAACTCGCTAATAACGGTTTTCGTTTGATTTGCAGTTGTATAGTCAGTCAGAACAAGTAGCCTGACTGACTATGGTGTTTCTTAGTTACAACTGATCAGCAATAGCTTTCCAATCGACATACTTGAAGTTGGTGCTAGGCTGGATTTCAGAGTCTTGATTTTCACCATCTTGCATAATAAGAGCACCTTGCGTGAATGCAGGCCCAAGGTTTGCCTCGGAAATCATCATGCCATCCGTTTCCATAACCCCGTCGATTGTGCCAGCTACAACATCGAACACAGCAACCGGTTTGAGCGTGGTGCGTTGGTACAACACGACGCTGTTATTCCCCTGGCTGGACACGGTGAGGTAGCCATCGCCGTCACCGGCGTCGTACAGCGTTAAACCTTCGACGTCTGCATGCAGATACTCGCTGCCAAATTGAGTTCTGATATCTGTTGCCGGGTCGCAATGATACTCTTCTTCAGCGTCTGACCAGGTACGCGTGTATGGGTTGCCATAGTCGTTGACTCGCGCGAACAGA
Source organism: Arenicella chitinivorans (assembly GCF_014651515.1). Taxonomy (NCBI): domain Bacteria; kingdom Pseudomonadati; phylum Pseudomonadota; class Gammaproteobacteria; order Arenicellales; family Arenicellaceae; genus Arenicella; species Arenicella chitinivorans. Next base: position 135,579 of record NZ_BMXA01000006.1, on the reverse strand, counting down.
GACCACTGAGCGACATCGCCAGGCTGGTCCAAAGCCACGCGCCACAGACCGATATCTTCTTGCGCGAGATACAAGGCGTTATGCTCGGTATCAGCGACAATTCCTTCAAAGTGCGGATACTCACCATCGCTGTCCGTGCATGCCTGCCAGACGGTATGATCGGGCAGGAGGAACTTGCTGGGGAACACCATATGACGCACGATTTGGTAGCCAACCTCACCGTTGTTTTCTGCTTGTAAGATGAGTTCCGCGACGACCGACTGATTATTCTGGGTAACAAAGACATGCGTCGAGTCGCGTTTAACTGCTGCTAGACCGTATGCGGTATCGCCATCATTAAGATCAGCTTGAGATTGCGTAAAAATCTGCGGTGTATTGCGGCTTGACGTGATGTTTTGAACTGGCGCAGCGCCACTTCGGTGAGCAGCGTAGTCAATCTTAAAGATATCGATCGTGTCGGTGCCGCGGTCTGAGACAACAAATAAATCGTGTTTTTCACCGTTGATATTGAAGTCGTACACGACGTCCACATTATTCCATCGGCCACCAACGTGAGGGCAGGGCTGTGCTCCGAATCCTGTTGCACAGGCGGGCGCCGGCTTTGCAGGGATGTGTTGTATGAGTTGCCCCTGCATGTCGTAGATATCCATCCCGCCTCGTTTCAAAGTGGCAGCGACCAAGCTTAAGCGCCCATCCTCTGAGTTAACCCAAATCGCTGGGTCATCGGCATCAAATCCGCGCGGCCCATTCTTAGGCAGTGCGCGTGTTTCGAGTGTTGGTGTGACACTGAAGCGCTTAATATCGAGGGTCGAATTGACGAGGCTAATGCCACCAACCGAAGCCGTGTTGTTGGCGGTCGTGCACGCGCCGAGAAGCGCGACCAGAGTTAATACAATAGCGTGTGTTTGTTTCATTGTTATTTAATTTTGAGTGATAAATTACGGTATCGAAGGTGAGCGGATTCAGACCCTTAGAAGGCCTTGCGCAGCGTCAAGCCCAGACTTGGGCCGACTGATTCAATTTCGCGTTCGTATTCGTCAACTAAACCTAGGCGCTGTGCTTCCAGTCCGTCGTATTTTGTGAAGTTCTCCACTTTCTCCGCATCTAATAGGTTGTTACCGGTCAGGCGCACAATGACGCCATTAACGAACCGCTTTTCAAAGAAGATCTCCAGGTTTGCATCGTATTGAAGCAGTACCTCTTCACCGTACTCGATACTTATGCTGTCACCACGGTGTTGGTAACTGAAGCCCATTGATGCATCCCATTGAGGAATTGTGTGATCCAAGCCAATATTGAAGATCGCGTCTGGCTGATCTTGAAAACGTCGATTCTTGAGAGTGAAGGGGTCAACAATCTTAGAATCCAGAAGCGTAGCATTCGCGAAAAAGCCAGTACGTTCCGACAATGGGAAGCTCATGTCCAACTCCACGCCCCAGACCCTGCCATCACCGGTGTTTCGCACACTGTATAGCGCGCCACCGATATCAGACTCACCAACAATACCGTTTTCGATAACGTTACTGACGTCGCGATAAAACGCATTGATGCCAATAATCCCGCGGCGCAGAATAGGGTGCTCGTAGCCGACGTCGACTCCGGTAGAGAGTTCTTCTTCAAGCAATGGGTTGCCGACACTGACATCACCGTCTTCCGGCTCATCTGCAAAGACAATAGGGCTGAGTTGATCGAAGCCCGGTCGTCGCATTGTGCGTGCCAGGCTTAGTCGGTATACGCCGCCATTAGGGTGTGCATAGGAAGCGTGGAAGCTCGGGAGCAGGTGCGTCTTGGCGTACTCGCTCGCAGAATCTGACGTATTTGAACCCTGAATTTCGCGATCAATATTGGTGATCCGCAGACCCGCCTCGATTTGCAATCCGTCATTAATCACGATCTCAGATTTTACGAAGCCTGCGATAAGCTGCTCATCGGTGTCAAAGGCCTGGATGGCGGCGTCGCCCTCATCATCGATGACGGTGAGTCGGTTGGATCGATGTTTGTCGTCCCAGTGTAGCCCGAATTTGAGACTGCTGCTGTCGCTCGTCTTGACGCTGAACTCGGTACCGAGCCGAGTAAGGTCGTCTGCGATAATGATCACCTCCGTTTCATCTAGCTCGAGTGCGGCCGCGTCATCGCCCTCAAACACGATGGCCGTTTCGCTCAGTTCGACTTTGCTAAAATCTGCGAACGAACGGAAAACTATATTTTCACTGGGCACGTGTTCCCAACTGATCCCGTACAACGCAGTTTGTTCTTCAATATCAACATCGTCTAGAGTGGCCTCGGCTAACTGAAACTCAGAATCTTCGACTTCAAATGTCGTCTCGTCCTGATCTTCTTGGCGCTTTGTTTTGATGTAGTTCGCCGACAAGCTTAGTGAGTTTTTTTCATTTAGTTCGAAGCGCACATCGCCCCCGAGCGTTAGGTCGTCGCTGTCTCGGTCATCATTTTCATTTTGAAATTCTTCCAAGTTGCGTTCATCGTCGAAGACTTCCTCGGTTTTCACTTTGGGTACAAAGCGCTCTTGAAATGACCCTGTAAGCGACCATTGTGCTGTGTTGCTTTGCCCTCCATAGGCGAAAGACGTGTTGAGCTTGTTCTCATCGCCATCGACGTTGGTAACGCCGGCACGTGCGCTGCCACCATTCAAGGCTTGGCCTTCTTTTAGAATGATGTTGATGACACCGCCAATGCCTGCGCCCGAGAGGTCGGCGCTTGGACTGCGGATGATCTGTATTCGATCCACAATCTCAGCGGGAATTCGATCTACAAAAAACGCGCGATCATCACTCGCACTCGGCACCACTTTACCGTTAATTAACACTTGTGTGTATCCATTGCCCAGGCCGCGCAGCTGAGGGGAATCGTACTCTCCGACATCAGAACTAAATGCCACACCCGGTGTGCGCTTTAACATGTCACCAACCGATACGGGCTCAAATCGTTGAAAAAAGTCGGTGGTGTACTCAAGTTGAGGCGCAATGGCCGCAGTGCGGTCTCGGTACAGTGCGCTGCCAATCACAACGAGCTCTTCCACGGAGTTGCTCTGTGTTGTGGTGTCAGATATCGATTGCGCCATGACGTTGCTGTGTAGCCCGCCTAAAGCAAGGGAAGTTGCTACGGCAGTGCGAGTTAAATTATGGATGTGTTTGACCGTTGCGCTCATGCTTGTGCCCGTCTCAGTTGATTTATCAAGGTTGTGTTGTTCACCCAAAAAAATGACTGGGTAGGCGCACGTTAAGTCGAGTGTATTACAGTCGGGTTACGGCGCAGCGCCAGCGCGCTGCATTTTGAGGTGCGGCGATGTCATTAGAGATAGGTGGTGAGCTTTTAGCACATGGTTGCCAACCGACAAACACGGCGTAAGTGATTGAAATGACGTGATCCAAGGGGCCTTTTGAAATATAGCTGCAAAATTTGTGAGCTAATATGACATCACCTTGCCGTTGACTGGAGAATTGCGTCCAATTAACGTGGCAGTTGCTCAATTCGACACGACGGTCACCATGAGAAATTACTTGTCCCTACACCTAATTAAACTGAGTGCTTTTATTGCGTCGAGCATTGCGCCAGTCATTTTATTTATTTACCAATATCCGTGGAAATCAGGCACAGAAATCAATCCGTTGGATATTTTGGGCGAGGGGGCATTGGTATTCGTGTTCGGCCTTTGGATTGCTGTGATTTTGTTGTCACGCCCCCGAGGTATCGTTACCAATACGTTGTTTTGGGGGCTCTTGTTCTTATATTTGGCCGCAGTATGGGACCTGTTAGACGAGTTCTTCTTAATCGATCACTACTACCTGACGATGAAGGTGTTGGAGTCGATGCCCTCATTGGTCGGTGTATTGGTGTTAAGTGGTGGACTGTATTTGTGGAAGCAGGAGCAAGATTATTTTAATGCCTCACGAATAAAACACGAAAAGGATTTTCGTGATCACGCATCGCATGATGTGTTCACTGGTATCAATAATGCGCAGTATATGGAGGACTTTCTGACCTATACGGTAACAAGTTCACACCACACTGCGTCGGGTTCCATCTTTATATTCGACGTTGTGATGATGGACCGGGAGCGCGACTCGATTATGCCGCCTCAAGTTATGATCGACTTAGTCAACGTTACGGGTATGAGTATACGTAGTAATGATCTGATCTGTCGGTACTCTGGGCAGCGTTTTGTTGTCTACTTTGATCAACTTAGTCACAAGGAAGCGCTTACACTGGCCAACGGCATCCAGCAATCGATAGAAGCGCTAACGTATTTCGCGAGTGATGATCGGGCGGTTAGGTTTCGAGTTGACGGAGCAGTATACGAAGTCGCTGATTTGGTGGAGAAAAATCAGACGTGTGAGCCGTTGCTCCGTCATATGATACGGGTCCACAACAGCGCATTAACCTAGTTTAGGTAGCTGATGTCTTACCGGTGGTACACAGAAAGGCATGATCCGGTTCACGATGTGCACGGTAGTTTAAGTGCCATCGCGGACTTGAGTTTGCATTTCGGCGTGCCTGAGACGCAGTTGCTTCGGTCAATGCGAATAAAACTACATGATCTAATACAACCTAATAGCAAGTGTTCGGCTGAGCAACTACTGCAATTGATCGACAATATTCAGTCCTTGAATGTAAAGCTACCTGAGTTACCGTTTCGCGCCGCTGCAATGGCGAGTGAGCAGTTTTCCTTTCCAATTCGGGCCTTGCTTAGAAGCTGTAGCAATGTGCGGAGTCGACTCCAACTGCTGATGGAGTATCAGCAGTTAATAAACCCATTGATACGGCTGGAGATGTATCAAGATGAGGAATTTCATTATCTATTGCTGGCAGATCGTTATGGACACGGTGCCAACGCCGATTTTGTTTTGAACTATTCGGCCGCGTTGGTCCTCGCCTTGCTACGTGATGGCGCTCAACATCGGCCACATGTAACGGTCTTTTTGAGCGCTTCCGAACCACGTAATGTGGCCGATCACTATCATTATTTAACTGATCAGATGGTCTTTGACGCCTGTTTCAATTTGATTGCGATCCCCGCGAACTCGCTAGATCAGAATGATCAGGTAATGGCGTCCTTGAGTCAGCAACGATATTCACTGGCGTGTCGCGAATACAAATCCCGCACTCGCTTAGCACCATCGTTGATCGATGAGTGCATTCGTTACGTCGACGGGAATCTGAGTACGCCAAGTTTGGGTTTGTCCGCCTGTGCTGACCATTTTCATAAAAGCACCTCTACCTTGAAACGAAAGCTGAAAATGCACGAATATAGTTTCCAAACAATTCTCGATGAGCGAGTGGTTTTGCACTCTCTGTTAAACCTGTTTAGAGGCGCCTCAGCAGGCGTTTTGGCTACCCAGCTAAATTACAGTAATACCGCTAATTTTCGACGCATGTTCCGACGTTGCACTGGCGTTTGGCCTCAATCTGATCAGTCACACATCTTTTATCCGCTTTGGCCGTAAACCCGGTTCCTCACGTTTGTGAATCACGTAATTGCGACATTTGTAAGTTGTTGTTTACACTCATAAAACGGAGTTTCATGTCGAGTTGTTTACAGTTGTCCCCCCACAACAGTAATAACTTAGAGTGAAATCTTCCCATGTCTAATAAACCTATTTTCCGTAGTAAATTTGGTATTTTGGCTGCCGGCGCAATCGCCATGACCGCTGCGTCTACAGCGAATGCCGAGCAGTACGTAGCGATTTCGTATGGCTACGCCGACCTCGACAACTCGTCCAATTCTGGATCATTTCCAAACGGTTTTACCACCGGCGCTGGCACCACGATCCCAGCTGGCACTGCATTGCCGGATGGTACATCGGTAGGTTGGAACACCGAGTTCGACTCTGGTGACAATTTCGGTCTGGCCTATGGTTTCTCCCTCAGTGATCACCTTCGTGTCGAGATCCAGTATGCGCGTCAGGACAATGATGTCGACCGACACACTGGTGTGGTGGTCGCAGATAGCCTTAATATCGATTCTGAGGACGCAGGCGTGCTGATCACTGGATCTGACAATCTTGGAGCCAGTGTGGCTGCGATCGTGGCTGATGGGCGCGGTAGCATCGAGACTGATTACCTTATGCTGAGCGCATATTACGACTTCGCAGGTGATGCCGACTTTACGCCCTTTATTGGTATTGGCTTAGGTTACGCGGATGCCGATGTTAGCTTTAATCCTTCTGGTGTAGGCATTGTCGATGACAGTGACTCTGGGTTGGCTTATCAAGCATCGGTTGGTGCCAGCTGGGCTATCAACGACGCGATCGATATTGTAGGAGAGCTAAAATACCGCGGCAGTGATGACATTGCAGTGTCGACGACCTTATTTCCTGCCGATCTGGAGATTGAAAATAAGAGTACCAATGTCGAAATCGGTTTGCGCTTTAAGTTCTAACTTAGTTGCCAGCGACCTGAAGTTGTTGGGGCGTGTGCGGCTGTTAACTCAGTAGCTCACGCCCTTCTTGGGGTAGGTTAAGATTTCTCATCACTGCTCGCTGAATTGTCTGGCTTAGCAGTACATTCTCACGTAAAGTGCACAAAAAATATCTCGCTTTACGCATGAAACCTCTACTTAGAATTCTAATAATCGATCAGGATGCGAGCCTGCATATTGATCTTAAATCGGCGCTGGAAGCCACTATTGATTCCTTTGAGCGCGACGATGTTGAAATGTGTGTGGAAGCATGCACAACCGATGATGAAGCCTTGGAGGCAATTCGCCTGGATGGCGATATTCAGGCGGTAATCTTACATTGGCATTCGCCCCATGGTGAGAGTCAAAAGCAGGCACAGATAATTTCGTCTATTAAAGATATCCGACTTGAGTTACCCGTGTACGTTGTTGGTGACGATGCGCGCGGTTTAAATATTGTTGATGAATCGAGCGACATTGAATCTTTTTTCTTCCGTGACGACGCGCTGTCTGATCCTGAGTCGGTATTAGGCTACATCATCAATGACTTTGACGATCGCAGTGAGACACCGTTTTGGTCTGCTTATCGACGCTATGTCGGGGAGGCCAACGACTCTTGGCATACGCCCGGGCACAGTGGTGGATCTAGCTTTAGAAATTCGCCCTATATTAATGATTTTTATCAGTTTTATGGTCGAAATGTTTTTGTCGGAGATTTATCGGTATCGGTCGATTCCTTGGGTTCACTCTCTGACAGCACTCACTGTATCGGACAGGCTCAAGCGGCTGCAGCGGCAACCTTTGAAGTCAAACACACGTATTTCGTCACCAACGGTTCATCGACCTCAAACAAAATCGTGTTGCAAACATTGCTGCGTCGTGATGACAAGGTGATTGTGGACCGAAATTGCCATAAATCGATCCACTATGGGGTACTGCAATCCGGGAGTCAGCCGGTCTATTTGTCGAGCGTGCTGAACACCGATTACGGCCTGTTTGCGCCGCCGTCACTGGACGACATAAAAGCTGCGATTGAAGCGCACAGCGATGCGACGTTGTTGGTACTGACCGGTTGTACCTATGACGGACTGTTAAGCGATTTGAAACAGATCGTGTCTTTTGCACACGCACACAATGTGAAGGTATTCATCGACGAAGCGTGGTTTGCGTATTCGCTGTTTCATCCGAGTTTGCGCTATTATTCGGCGATTAATGCTGGTGCGGATTACGTCACGCATTCTGCGCACAAGGTGGTTTCGGCATTCTCTCAGGCAGCCTACATTCACATCAATGATCCAGACTTCGATAAAGACTTTTTCCGCGAGGTGTATAACATCTATTCCAGCACGTCTCCCAAATATCAACTGATTGCGTCGCTCGATGTTTGCCACAAACAGTTGGAGATGGAAGGCTACAAGATCATCCAGTCTCTCTTGACACACGTGGCGGAATTCAAGGAACAGATGCGCTCATTGAGTAAGATTCGAATTCTTGGCGCAGATCAGTTTGCTGAAATGTTCCCCCATTTTACCGCTGATAATATGGGGCATGATCCACTGAAAATTCTGATAGATATCTCTGCGTTGGATTACTCGTATCGCGATATTCACAAGTACCTGCTGGATGAAATCGGTTTGGAAATCGAGAAGTACACACACTCAACATTGCTGGTATTGCTGACATTGGGTGGTACTCGGTCCAAAATTGTCCGGTTATATAACGCACTCAAGAAACTGGATTCTGGCAAAGTTAAGCTCTCTAAATCACAGCGAAAAAATCGGCTGCCGCCCAGCCTGCCGCCGATCGAATTGGCGTGTTCACCTAATGAAGCATTCTTTTCTGAGCGGGAAGCGGTGAGCTGGGTAGAGTCGTCTGGACGGATCTGTGCGGGCCTCGTAACACCGTACCCGCCGGGTATTCCTTTGCTTGTGCCGGGGCAGGTTATTGGCGATGAGCAGCTTGAATATCTTCGCGCCTTGAGTAGTCAAAATATCACGATTCAAGGCAGCTTTGACGGCGATATCTACGTGGTGGCAAAACACGCTGAAACGGTGTTAAAGCAAAGACTGGCAGCCAAGAGCTGATGGCCTTATATATTAAATCCATAATTATTTAAACTATAAAAAACAAGGGGATAAAAATGATTATTAATGCTGGTGAGAAAGTGCATATTATGTATCGAGCGCTGTATGAAGGCTCAACGCGTCGGCACGTCGTAGGCCAAGTTACCGCCACCGAAGGGTCGGTATGCCGTATTGAGGGATTCGTCTTTATTTACGATCAGCACGCCAGTACTTTTGCGCGTAAACTGAATATGCGCATAACCATTGTTGATGTTGCGGAGAGCGGTTACGTGGTCAACATTATTGACCCCGATACCGATCTCGACAAAGTTGAATATCGATACACCAGTGGAGCTGGTGTGATCGTAACTGACGGTGGCAAGTTTAGCCTGAATGTAAATGAGTTCGGCGCGCGCAGCTAGCTAGTTATTGAGACGCCCGTAGCCAGGGTTTTTTCATAAATGGCTGCATCTTAGTTGCGATGCAGCCATAGGCTACTCCGTGTGCACGTCGACCTAGGTTGGTCGTTTCTTCACCGCTGCAATTGATTTTAGGTCTTCATTGCGTAATAGGTCGCGCGGGTCCAGCCCATTCTCATTGTGTCGCTTGCCTGACCAAAATTCTCCTTTGCGGTCGCCGCTGACGATTCGGTACTGGCGGTCACCGAATGTGCCTTCAGTCACCCAGGCCCATTCAACGTCAACTGCCGAGTAGTGTGCTGAAATCGCACGACGGAAACCTTGGGTTTTATTACGTCCGGAGCCGTGGATCAAAATAGGGTGAAAAAACACCGTGTCACCGGGATTCATTGCAAGGTGAACCCGTTGTGACGCGTCCACGTTTTGTGCGCCGAAGTAACCGGCATTCAGGTTCTCCCAATCGGGGTTACCGTGTTTTAAAAGCTCACCGCGGTGTGTTTTAGGTAGTACCACTAGGCAACCGTTTTCACGTGTAACCGGCTCCAATGCGGTCCAACTGGCGACGATTTTATCAGCCGGGCGAAATGGAAAATAAAGTAAGTCCTGATGCAAGGGATGACGACCATCGACATTCGGCGGTTTGTTGATCAGCATGGTGTGAATGGTCTGCACATCTTTACCGACGATCGATTCGACACACTCCAAAATGGCTGGATGCGTGGTGTAGGAGTCGAGCACCGGATCATTCTCAAAATCTTGTATCTTGGCGATTGCCTCCATTTTAGAACTAGGGTTCACCTCGCCCTTGGCAACCATGACATCCTTCATCATGAGCATGCCGTTGGCAGGCGGTGTACGGCCCTCAACAATCTCGCTCAATCGCTCAACCCAAATTTGTAGCTGTGCGTCATCAATCAGATTGGGAACCACCAGGTAGCCGTTCTCCTCATAGGCGGCTAATTGTTGTGCATTTATTCGCGTCATTAGTGCGGATTCCTGATTCATGGCTATGGGAAACACACCTTACCACAGAGCGCGATGCGTGGTCAGCCGGCTAGCGTGTCGATACGCGGCTAACGATAATGCTGGAGCTAAGCAGAAACAGCGTCGAGACCAATAAGCACGCTAGCAGACTAAATTGGGTATATAACCAGCCTGACGCCACGGTACCTAATAGGCGACCGGCAGCGTTTGACATGTAATAGAAACCGACGTCCATCGACACCCGTTTATGGTCAGCCAAATGCACAATATTGAAACTATGCAGTGCTGAATTAATCGCAAATACCGCGCCGAATACCAGTAGTCCGATCACCAGTACCGGTGCGGTGGGACGGTAAACCCAGCTTATAGCCGTAATCAGTCCCATTACCACCGTCAGGATCACACACCAGCCGGTGGTGGCCGTTTGACTCGGGTTCTGGCCAGTGACTAGCGGCGCACTGGCTTGAATTACGCCGTAGCCAATTACCCAAGCAGCAAAGAACGCACCAACCGACGCATGTGTCCAATCAAGCTGGCTAGAGAAGTACACCGGCAGGGCAACCACAAACCAAACGTCGCGGGCTCCGAATAAAAATAGCCGTGCCGCCGAGAGCGTGTTGATGGCGCGGCTTTTGGACCACATCTCAGAGAACTTTGGTTTGTACTCAGCGCGTTGTAATGGGGCGCGTAACGTAATAAGACTAAAAATCCAGATTAGCGCAAGAAACCCCACCATGCAGAGGATTGCGGTGTGGAATCCCAGAAGGCTCAGCATCAGTCCACCGATAAAAAAGCCTATACCTTTGAGTGCATTTTTGCTGCCGGTGAGTACTGCGACTAAGCGGTACAATCGTGAATTGTGATCGGCCGGAACCAGCGATTTGATTGCGCTTTTGGCGCTCATTTTGTTGAGATCTTTGGCGATGCCGGACAAAGCCTGCGCCGCCATGACCCAAGCAATCGTCAGAAAAGAGTTCGGAACCAGCAGTGCGGCCAGCGCCAGAATCTGCAAGAACAGGCCGAGATTCATGGTTCGATTGAGTCCGATGCGTGCTCCAAGCCAGCCGCCAACCAGGTTTGTTACGACGCCGAAAAACTCGTAGAACAGAAATAGAAACGCGATATCGAGGGCTGAGTAACCCAGGGTGTGAAAGTACAGCACCACCAACATGCGCAACGCGCCGTCGGTCAGCGTGAAGCCCCAGTAGTTACCAGTAATAATCAGATATTGTCGAAGTTCGCGCGACATGGCGTGCCTTTGTCGATTACGGTGTTGCGGTGATTAGATTAGGCTGTGCATCGAGCGTACAATTTCCGCGACGCGGTTCGCATAACCCCACTCATTATCGTACCAGGCATAGAGCTTGATCTGCGTGTCGTTGATAACCATCGTCGAGAGGGCGTCAATAATGCTGGAACGCGGGTCAGTTCGATAATCAATCGAAACCAGCGGACGTGTTTCGAACCCCAGAATCCCTTTTAGATCGGTTTGTGCTGCGTGTTCCAGAAAGGCATTGACTTCATCTATGCTGGTGGCGCGCTCAACCTCGAACACACAATCGGTTAATGACGCGTTGGCAAGCGGAACGCGAACCGCGTGACCATTCAAACGACCCTCGAGTTCCGGAAAGATGCTGGCGATGGCTTTGGCTGACCCCGTGGTGGTCGGAATCAAGCTCATCCCGCAGGCGCGCGCACGACGTAAATCCTTATGCGGTGTATCTAAAATCCGTTGCGTGTTGGTGATGTCATGTATTGTGGTGATTGACCCATGTCGAATACCGAGCTCGCGTTGAATTACTTTGACCACGGGTGCTAAGCAATTGGTTGTGCACGAAGCCGCGGTCACAATTGAATGACGTTTGGCGTCGAACAAGTGGTCATTAACACCGCGCACGATATTTAATACGTCCGGATGCTTTACCGGCGCGCAAACTACCACGCGCTGGACACCCTGATGCAGGTAATTAGACAGGACATCCGGGTCTTTAAAGCGACCACTGGCTTCGATGACCAAATCACAGCCAGACCAGTCCGTATCTTGGATTTGCTCATTGCGTGAGTATCGGATCGAGTGTGAGCCAATCTGCAGTTCGGTATCGGTGGCATCTGCCGTCTGATGCCAGCGGCCATGCACAGAGTCAAAATTGAGCAGGTGCGCCATGCACTCTGGGTTGCCGGCTGGGTCATTTATGTGCGTGACACTGAGCTCGGGCCAGTCACTCAGTACTCGAAACGCAAGTCGACCAATTCGCCCAAATCCATTAATCCCAATCTTCATATTTGTAGCCTGTTAACACGAATAGTAAACGATCTGCAGAGCCTAGCTAGACTAAGTTACAGTCTCATGACGAGTGCGATTGCTTGTTTCCATGACCCCGAGTGATTACTATGGTGCCACATAATTCAACAGTGTAGTGTATGAAACAATTAGCGATTTTATTTTCCATACTGGTGGCGTGTTTGCACATTGCCTTTTTGGTCCTCGAGATGTTTTTATGGGAGGCCCCATTTGGGCTAAAAACTTTTGGCATGACCCCGCAAGAGGCGAGTTTGACGGCAACACTGGCCTTTAATCAGGGTGTGTATAACGGGTTTTTGGCAGCAGGCATCGTGTGGTCCCTTTTTAGTAGGCGCTATGCGACATTATTTTTCTTTCTAGCTTGCGTTGTTGTGGCAGGAATTGTTGGCGCACTGACTGCTAAACCTTCGATCTTTTTTGTTCAGGCAATGCCAGCGGTATTGGCGAGTCTTTTTCTGTGGCGGTCGTCGCTGTTGTCCGAGAAAACGGTATGATACTACCCGTGCGTTGCCGGCAGATTCTCCAACTGGCGCTTTGTCTCATGGTCGTCACTATTGCGCCATCCACTTACGCTCTTCAGGCTGAGCCAGAGCCAGTTATTGAGGTGTCCGACAATAAGCCGCAAGACAGTCGTATCGAGGCCCGGATCGAGAGCATTTTCGACAAGGTTAATGGCCTTGAGGCATTGGATGTCACGGTCGAGGCAGGTGTTGTCACGCTGACTGGCGACGTTGCGAACGAGGCTGCCGCGAGCGATGCCTTAGATATCGCTCAGCGTACGGCTGGTGTGGTCCGCGTGGACGATACCATTAACCGGACTTTGGACGTTGCTGACAATGTGCGGCCTATGTTGGCTGATCTGCAGCAGAAGGCGCGTAATCTGGTGCGGGCAACTCCTTTGGTGCTGGTGGCGCTTGGGGTATTTATCGTATTCGCTGTGTTGGCAAGTCTGATTGCACGTTGGTCTACATTATGGCAGCGACTAACGCCAAACCCATTTCTAGCAGAAATTGCGTCGCAAGCAGTTAGAATTCTGATCATTGGGCTCGGCTTAGTGGTCGCACTCAATCTGGTTGGCGCGTCCCGCTTTGTGACGACCATCCTAGGTGGGGCCGGTGTGCTTGGAATTGCCATTGGCTTTGCGGTTCGTGACACCTTAGAGAACTATATTTCCAGTATCATGTTGAGTATCCGCCAGCCATTCCGTGCCCGGGATCATGTGGTAATCAACGACCTCGAAGGCTACGTAATTCGCTTAACGTCCCGCGCGACTATTTTGATGACTCTGGATGGAAATCATTTGCGCATTCCCAATTCAGTGGTGTTTAAAGGCATTATCCTGAACTACACAACCAACTCTGAACGTCGCTTTGAATTCGAACTCGGCATTGATGGCGAAGACGACCCGCTGGAAGCAATGCAAGTTGGCTTGGATGCAATCAATCAGCAGAGTTTCGTGCTGTGCGAACCCAGCGCGGGCGCGATGCTAAAAGAGGTCGGAGATTCAAATTTGGTAATCAAGTTTACCGCTTGGGTGGATCAATCAACAACGAACTTTGCTAAGGCCCGAAGCGTTGCCATTGTGGCGGCGAAGTCAGCCCTTGAAGTGTCCGGGTTTACCTTGCCAGAGCCGATATACCGCCTACGTTTCGACCACGGTGATGCCGCGTTGCTACCGGAGTCCGCCGCTCATGCGGAGGTTTCGACCGTCGAGGACTCTGCGACGCTGGATGCAGGCAATTCCGATAATGCCGCGCCATCGATCCAAGGCGCAGACGTGTCGATTGATCAGAAAATGGTTCAAAAAGTTGAGGAAGAACGTGTTCGTGAGGACCAAAGTGATTTGCTTAATTCTGCCTCGCCGCAGGAATAACTGGCGGTTTTTTTTTGCGCCTCTGATCGAATCCTGGGTGTATAATGCTTAGAAATCGGCTTGACGGACTTACTCATGTTAGATCACTCCTGTTCCAACTGCGCGATGAGCGATATCTGCCTTCCTCTGGGGCTGGATAAAGCCGATATATGTAAGCTTGAGACCATTGTCACCTCCACCGCAGTCAAGCACTCAGGCGACATCGTTTTGCGTCAGGGTGATCCGTTTCGCAAAGTGTACGCGGTGAAATCCGGGATGGCTAAGTCGTACCGCTTAGACCAAGCCGGGACTGAATATATTCAGTCATTCCACTTGCCAGGAGAGCTGTTTGGGTTGGATGCTATTTACGCAAAACGTTATGGTTTTACGGTGGAAGTCCTCGACACATCTGTGCTCTGTGAAATGGATTTTGATGAACTTCAGACCCTGTGCGCGACGCTGCCGTCGCTACAGAAACAATTGTTTAATCTATTCAGTCGAGATTTGTATCGTTCGCACGTGAGTCCCACAGACCATTTTGATCAAACCGCCGAGCAGAAACTCTCAGGATTCATCCATAATTTGTTGACGCGCTATAAGGCGCGTGGGCATCGCGGTCTTGAATTGCACTTGCCAATGTCTCGTCGCGATATCGCCAATCACCTAGGTTTGGCACCCGAGACCATCAGTCGGTTATTGAAACGGTTTCAGCAGAAAGGCGTCCTGGCCATCAATAATCGCCTAGTGGAAATTGTCGATCCGAGTAAGCTCGAGGCCATGGTGCACTGCCACGCATTGGAATCGTCGGGCAAGATGGATCCGCAGGTGAGCAGTGCTAAATCCGCTAAATAGTGCGCGAGAATGGTAGCACCTGGCCGCTTTGTGATTGCGGAAGGTAACGGTCGAATACACTGGCGATAGAGCGCATAAAGAACCGGCCGGTTTCCGTGATCGTCAGACGCGCTTGATCTAATTCGATCAGGCCGTCCTCTGCCAATTGTGCCATCCGAGTCAACTCCGGCGCAAAATAGTCGGACATCGAGGTGTGCAAGTCAGTGTCGGCTAATCGCCCAACTGGGGCACTCAAATCAATTTGGTGGCGGCACATTAGTTGCTGAATAACGGCATGTCGAATGCGATCATCCTCGGAAAGTGAAAGGCCTTTCACGATTGGCAGTTTGTCAGAGTCAATCAACTCAATATACTTTGACAGGGTCGGCTCGTTCTGCGCGTACGCGGTGGCAAAGTTGCTGATGGCGCTGGCCCCAACGCCAATTAAGTCGGTTTCTCGGTGCGTGGTATAACCCTGAAAATTTCGCTGTAAGCTACCGGTGCGGTACGCCTCGGCCAAGCTGTCGCTCGCCAGAGCATAGTGATCCATGCCAATGTGCACGTAGTCCGCCGCTAAGAGCTTGTCGCGGGCCAAAGCCACCAGCGCTAGTCGGGAAGTCGTGCTGGGCAACTCAGTTGGGTTGATCATGCGTTGCGCTTTAATGCGCGCGGGTAGATAGGCGAAGTTATAGGCGGCTATGCGCGTTGCGCCGGTGTCGATAATTTTATCCAGCGTGTCGGCAAATGACTTCACAGTTTGCCGCGGCAAACCGGTGATTAAGTCCACGTTGACCGACTTGCTGTGCGCCAGCGCAGCTTCGATGACGTCCACGGTGTCTGCCTCATTCTGAACCCGATTCACGGCTTCCTGAACCGGGGCTGAGAAGTCTTGCACGCCGATACTAAATCGGTTGAACCCCTGTTGGTTTAGCTCGTGCACACCCTTAGGTGTGATTGACCGTGGATCCAGTTCAATGCCGATCTCGAGTTTATGTGGCAAGTCTAGATGAAACTGTTGCGCTATTTCGTCCAGAATTAAGTGTATCTGCTCGGCAGAAAGAAAATTCGGCGTGCCACCACCAAAGTGGATTTGCGTTACCAGCCGGTCTGCACCGAACAATTGGCCACGCCGACGAATCTCGCGCAACAAGCGATCTAGGTATTCATTGACTTTATTGTTGGTGGTTTGCGTAACAACCTTGTTGCAACCACAGAAGTAGCACAATGAGTGGCAAAACGGAATGTGGACATACAATGACAAATCGCGAGGCAAGAGGCTATTGTTTGCGAGTTCCGCATGAGTACGATAATCCGCCTCGCTAAAGCCGTTGTGAAACTGCGGTGCGGTGGGGTAGGAGGTATAACGCGGCGCCGCTGTGTCGTAGCGCTGAATAAGATCCTTTGAGATCGAAGTAGCGTGTTGCTGCATAGTGTTTTCGTCGGGGAGGTGGCGGCCAATTTAAGTTGCACTAAGAATAGTAGTTCAACTGCAAGCAAACTTGATCCAGATCAATTCCTGTGGATTTAGAACGGTAATAATTGCCACTGATCTAAATTCACCGTGAGAAACCTATGAACAAGCTTGTGTACCATGATGATGTCGTACGTCAGTTTACGTTGGCCACCATCTTCTGGGGCGTGATCGGGATGCTGGTTGGCGTTATTCTTGCCGCGCAACTGGCGTGGCCCGTGCTGAACTTTGATGTGCCTTGGCTCACATTCAGTCGCTTGCGTCCACTGCATACTAATGCGGTGATATTTGCATTTGGTGGCTGCGCGTTGTTTGCGACCAGCTACTACATAGTACAACGAACATGTCATGCGCCGTTGTTTGCGCCCAAGCTCGCGAGTTTTACGTTTTGGGGCTGGCAGGCGGTAATCGTTTTGGCAGCCATCACTTTGCCGCTTGGAATGACCCAATCCAAGGAGTACGCCGAGTTGATCTGGCCCATCGATGTATTAATCACCATTGTCTGGGTGGCGTACGGCGTGGTGTTTTTTGGCACTATCGTCAAACGCAAGATGGCACATATCTACGTCGCCAACTGGTTCTACGCATCGTTCATCATCACGGTGGCGGTATTGCATGTGGTTAACAGTCTAGCGATTCCGGTCAGTTGGACGGAGTCGTACCCGGTTTTTTCAGGTTCGGTAGACGCTATGACGCAATGGTGGTATGGCCACAACGCGGTTGGTTTCTTTTTGACCGCAGCCTTTCTGGGGATGATGTACTACTTTGTCCCTAAGCAGGCCAACCGCCCGGTTTACTCCTACCGTTTGTCGGTTGTGCACTTTTGGGCGTTGATCTCGATTTATATGTGGGCTGGCCCTCATCACCTTCACTACACCGCCTTGCCTGATTGGGCTCAGTCACTAGGCATGGTGTTTTCGCTCATTCTGTTGGCACCATCTTGGGGCGGCATGATTAACGGCATCATGACGTTATCCGGTGCTTGGCATAAGCTGCGCGACGACCCAATTCTGAAGTTTATGATTGTGTCGCTGTCCTTCTATGGTATGTCGACGTTTGAAGGCCCAATGATGTCAATTAAGACGGTCAATGCCTTGTCACACTACACAGACTGGACGATAGGTCATGTGCACTCCGGTGCGCTGGGTTGGGTTGCGTTCATTGTGATTGGGTCTGTGTATTCGGTGTTGCCAAAACTGTATGGCAAACGCGAGATGTACAGCACGGATTTGATCAACGTGCACTTTTGGGTCAGCACCATCGGTGTGGTGGTCTACATCGCCTCGATGTGGATTGCCGGTGTGATGCAGGGTCTGATGTGGCGAGCCGTCAATGATGATGGCACCCTGACGTACGCCTTCATCGAGAGTATCAAAGCAACCTACCCATATTACGTCATGCGTTTGGGTGGCGGTCTACTGTTCCTGATAGGGATGCTAATAATGGTTTACAACGTTTATAAGACGATTATGAGTTCAGAGGACGCAATCACTGACGCGCAAGACATGGGTAAAGCTACCGAGGTGCCAGCATGATTAAGCACGAAACGATCGAAAAGAATACTGGTCTCATGGGCGTGTTGATCGCGCTGGTCATTAGTGTGGCCGGGATTGCTGAGATAGTGCCATTGATGTTTCAGGCGCAGACGACTCAACCTGCTGCTGGCGTCGTGCCGTATCCAGCGCTCGAGCTGGCTGGACGCGACGTGTATGTGAAAGAGGGTTGTTATAACTGTCATTCGCAAATGATTCGGCCTTTCGTGTCTGAAAGTCTGCGTTATGGGCCGCCATCGATGGCTGGTGAGTCCGTCTATGATCGACCATTTCAGTGGGGTTCTAAACGAACTGGACCGGATCTGGCACGCGTTGGCGGTCGCTACACCGATGAATGGCATCTCGCGCACCTCATAAATCCGCGCGACTTGGTTCCTGAATCCAATATGCCGGGCTTTCCGTGGCTTCTCGATAATGAGATTGATGGTGGACTGGTTACCAAAAAAATGAAGACCTTACGATTTTTAGGGCACCCATACACGGAGGAACAAATAGCGGCCGCGAAAGAGGCGGTAGAAGGACGAACCGAAATGGAAGCATTGATTGCATACTTGCAATTTCTTGGTGTTGCGAACAACGGGAGGGCACAGCAATGATCTCGATCTTTAACGGTGTGATGACTGGTGTCTTGATTGTCATATTTCTGGGTATTTGGGTTTGGGCCTGGAGCAGTCGGAATAAATCCAAGTTCGACCACATGGCGCAATTACCGTTGGAAACGACACAGGAAACCAATGAGGTAACAGAGCATGACTAATTTTTGGAGTATTTTCATCATCATTTTGGTGGTTGGTAATATTTTGGCAATGGTCTGGCTACTCTTGGCCACCAGCCGTTCGAACGGTATGAACGAAGCTGAAACGACCGGTCACAAATGGGACGGCATTGAGGAGTTAAATAACCCGTTACCTCGCTGGTGGTTAGGCTTGTTCGTGCTGACCATTATTTTTGCAGGTGTGTATCTGGTTTTGTATCCGGGGCTTGGGTCTTACGAGGGCACGTTAAACTGGTCACAAATGGAGCAGTTCAACAGCGCAAAAGAAGTGAACCGGGAACAACAGGACGAATTTTTTGCCGAATTCGCCGACTACACAGTGCCGATGTTGGCGGGCAATGCCAAGGCCATGGAAACGGGTGAGCGTTTGTTTGCTAACAATTGCGCCACCTGTCACGGCTCTGATGCCCGTGGTGCAAAAGGATTTCCGAACCTGACCGATAGCGATTGGTTGTATGGTGGTGAACCAGAAACGATTTTAACCTCAATCACCGACGGTCGAGCTGGCGTTATGCCGAACTTGCGTCTCAAGGGCGCGGACGTAACTGTTTTAGCGCTGTATGTTCAGCACATGGCTGGACGTAAAGACGTGACAGACTATGCCATTCAGCGCGGTGAGTCATTGTTCGGCGTTTGTGCTGCCTGTCATGGCCCAGATGGTAAGGGTAATCAAGCAATTGGTGCACCAAATTTGACCGATGATATCTGGTTGCACGGCCCCCGTGAAGCCGATATCGAGCACGTCCTGCGTAATGGCATACAAGGGAATATGCCAAGTTTTAAGAATGCGTTGAGTGAGAATGAGATCAAATTGCTGACAGCGTATGTGACGTCTCTCGGCCAGCGCACAGAGGTCGGGGAGTAGACGATGGAACAATCGCGTGCACCATCCAGGCAGTTGATTCGTCTTGGCGTCGTCGTCTGGGTGTCATTCCTATCGGCCGCGATTGCGACCATGTTGTTCTTTGCCACATTCGATCCTGAGTCACTGTCACAACTGGCCACCTTTCCGATGACCTTGGATCGGACTTCGGGGTACAGCATCGGGTTTCTGTTGTTCTGGATTCTGCTGATGTTGAACGGTTGGATCGTGACCTGGCTGCTGCAATCCGGCAAACCGTCTAACGACATTGAGCCTCAGACCAAGGGCGAACACCATGAGTAAGTCTGTGCAAGAAATTCCGGTTGAAGTTAAGTTATATGAAAAGAGCGATAAGATTTATCCGCGTGAGACCACCGGTCGTTTCCAGCGTCTGCGGGTAGCCAGTGTTTACACCTTACTGGGGCTGTATTACGCGTTGCCTTGGATCAACTGGGATGGCCGTCAGGCAGTTTTGTTCGATCTGCCGGCGCGTAAGTTCCACATCTTCTTTTTGACCTTTTGGCCTCAGGACTTCATTTTTCTGACTTTATTGTTGATCTTAGCTGGCTTGTCCTTGTTCTTTTTCACCGCAATCGCTGGTCGAGTTTGGTGTGGCTACGCCTGCCCGCAAACGGTGTGGACCGAGGCATTCATCTGGATGGAGCGTTGGGTCGAAGGTACTCGAGCACAGCAAATGAAGCTGGCCAGCGCACCAATGAGTTGGATGAAAGCCCGCAAACGCATTACCAAGCAGGTATTGTGGATTAGTTTTGCCTTGTTCACCGGTCTCACCTTTGTCGGCTATTTTCAACCGATTCGGGAGCTGGTGGTTGAATTTGCGCAGTTTCAGGTTGGTGGTTGGGCCCTGTTTTGGGTCCTTTTCTACGGCTTTGCTACTTATGGTAATGCCGGTTTTATGCGAGAACAAGTGTGTAAATACATGTGCCCATACGCGCGTTTTCAGAGCGCTATGTTTGACAAGGACACGCTGATTGTCGCATACGACACTGAGCGCGGTGAACCGCGCTCCCGCGGAAAGCGACGTAAAGAAGGTGCCGATACAAAAGCTGGCGACTGCATCGACTGTGGTATCTGTGTGCAGGTGTGTCCGACCGGTATTGATATTCGCGACGGACTGCAATACGAATGTATCGCTTGTGCAGCGTGCATCGATGGTTGCGACGAGGTGATGACTAAGGTTGGTCTACCGACAGGGTTGATCAAGTACAGTACCGAAGCCCAAGATCAAGGTGCCCATAAGTCTTTAGGGCAAACCTTGTTGCGGCCTCGGGTCATCATCTACGCGTCTTTGCTGGCCTTGGTTTTTACTGGGTTTATTGTCGCTTTGGCAATGCGCAGTAGCTTTCAGGTGGATGTACTGCGAGATCGAAACGCGTTTTTTCGATGGGCTGATAATAATGCCATTGAGAACAGTTTTCAGGTACGGGTTATGAACAAAAGTCAGCACCATCAATCGTATATTGTCACGGTGAGTGGGTTAGAGGGGGCGACTGCCGTATGGGCAAAGCCGGAAGCGGATGGCAATTCAAGGCTCGTTCCCGCGGGCCAGATTGGTGAGTTCACGGTGCTTGTTCAACTGCCAGAGACTGCTGAGTTTAAACGCTCGCAAGTTATTGAATTGGGGTTTGAGGAAACCCGAGGTGACCAACCTGAAACCGTCATAGAGGAAACCCGGTTCTGGGGTCCAGAACGTTAAGTTAAGCCGACAATTTGTCGTTAGAGGAATGTTATGTTGAGTCGAATAGATGGCACTGAACCGCAAGCCGACGTTAAGCCATGGTACCAATATATGATGGTGTGGTTAGTGATCGCATTGCCGCTGATTGTGGTTGTGGCGTCCATGGTAACGGTGACCATCGCGCATCAAAATGCACCTCAGTTGGTGCCCGTGTCGAGCGAATAACCCCGTGATAAAGCCGTCGTTTTCTCTGCCTCATGGCGTTGCACAAGCCGGTCGGCGACAAAGTCAAGGTGTGACGGGGGAATGCAGTGTAGACGTGCGTTGCTTTCATTGCCATGAGCCGGTGCCCAGGTATACTGATATCCGTCTGGAAATCGAGGGAGTCAGCCAACCGATGTGTTGTCTTGGGTGTAAAGCCGCCGCGGAACTGATTACGGGCTCTGGTTTGCAACAGTTTTATCAGCACCGGCAGTCACGAGACCCAGATGCGTTTTACGCCCGTGTCGCCCGCGCCGATTCATTAGCGCCATTAGCAGTACTGGCGCAGCGTTGGCAGTATTTGGATTCCGTGACGGATGCAGACGAGTATCTGATTGTCGATACGCAGGGCAAACGGACACTAAGATTGAACGTGGCCGGTTTGTATTGTGCTAGCTGTTCTTGGTTGATTGAGCGTACGATAACGCACCAATGCCAATCGGCCCGCGTGCATGTGGATGTTGGCAGCGGGACGGTCACGTTGGACGTACCCGAGACCGAAACTTCGTTAGCGCTTCTGGTCGCGGCCATTGCGCAACTGGGGTACCAACCCCAACCGGCTAAGATTGGGGATTATGCGAGTCGGGTAGCGCATCAGCGAGGCGAACGGCTGTTGGCGTTAAAACGAATTCTTGTGGCTGGGTTAGGTAGCATGCAAGTGATGACATTTGCGGTTGCGACGTATGTGCACGGCGACAGCCTCCCTGCGCTCTATCAGCGCTATTTTCATCTTGTCAGTCTGTTGGTGGCGACCGCGGTGGTGTTCTATTCCGCAAAACCATTTTTTAGCAATGCATTACGCGATCTTCAGCATCGACGCATGGGTATGGATGTGCCTGTCGCATTAGCCATCGGCGCAGCATATGCTTCGAGCGTTTACACTGTGTTGGCTGGCAATAATACGCACGTGTATTTCGATTCGGCGGTCATGTTTACTTTTTTTCTCTCGCTGGGACGATTTGTGGAAATGCAAGTCCGACACCGGGTGTTAGGCGCACCGGACGAAGTGGTCGGACTGCTTCCAGCACGGATTCGCATCGACCGTTGTGGCGCGTCTGGTCGAGTACAGACCCTGGATATCCAACCGCAACAGGTGGCGGTTGGTGACCGGCTTAAGCTGAACACGAATGACATCGTGCCCTTCGATGCTCAGGTGTTGGATGGGGTCGCGCAGATCGATGAGTCAACCATTACCGGGGAGCCAGATCCAGTGGTACGTGAGGCAGGGGATGCACTTTCTGCCGCTAGCCGCGTGGTAAGCGGCAAGGTCTTGATCGAGTCGCGTTCGGGTTGGGCAGACTCGTCTATCGCACGCATTGAAAACTTATTGCAAAGCGCCGACCGACACGCCAAAGAGCAGGCGCACTGGGTGGAGACTTTGAGCCACCATTTTGTGTTCGCGATTCTCACTATCACCGTGATGGTTGGCGGCGTATGGTATTGGTTGGATTCTACTCGGATTTTTGAGGTTTGCCTGGCCATGTTGGTCGCATCGTGCCCCTGCGCGTTCTCATTAGCCGCGCCGGTGGCGCGCAGCGCGTCGATTCGCGTTCTACGTCGCCTCGGTGTTTTAGTCAGTAACCCAAATGCGCTGCACACTGTGCGGCGCGTCACCCTGTGGTGTTTTGACAAAACAGGCACTCTGACCCGTGGTCGACCGGAGTTGGTGGCCGTACAGCGCTTGAGTTCGCTGACGGAGCAGCAATGTTTGGCAATCGCTGCTAGCCTTGAACAGCAGTCTGACCATGTGCTTTCAGCGGCGTTTCAGGGTATTACGGTCAGTGCTGAGGCCACGAATTTCTATGAAGAAACGGGTTTTGGCGTGGCCGCGACGGTGGGCCACCAGCGCTTTTATCTGGGTCAGTTAAGTTGGGTTACAAGCAAACTCGCTCTAGCGGACACGTCCTCAGTTGCACTACTCGATGATTGTGTCCATACCAGTATAGTTACTTTGGGAGAAGCGGGGTACGGATTACACGCGATCTTTTATCTGCAGGATGCATTGCGCGCTACTAGCCGAGACGCCGTCAACTGGCTGACGACGCAGCAGGCTAAGACAGCCATACTCAGTGGTGACCGGGTTAGCAGTGTGGCCGACGTGGCTAAAAACTTGGGTGTGAGCGCCTACTATGCTCAAGCGACACCGGAGCAAAAAGTCGCTATCTTGAATCGACTGCACGATCAAGGCGAGAAAGTTGCCATGCTTGGCGATGGTGTGAATGATGCACCGGTCTTGGCCGCAGCAGATTTGAGTTTAGCCATGTCATCCGGCAGTGATTTGGCCATGAGTAATGCGGATATCGTTTTGCTGAATGGCAGCCTAAATCAGCTGCACAACCTGATTGCTGTGGCGAATAAGACAGAACTGATCACACAACAGAACAAGTGGTGGGCTATCGCGTATAATGGTATCGCGCTGCCGGTGGCGGCGGCTGGGCTTTTAACGCCTTGGCTAGCAGCGATCGGTATGTCACTGAGTTCTTTGTTGGTGGTCTTGAATACCTTGCGGATTTCCCGTGCAGTGAAAACACATAAACGCTCAAGTTTCAGCAACGAGGATGGCAATTGATACGTATGGAAATTATCTTTCTTTTGATTCCGTTGAGTCTGCTTTTGGTGGTTGTTGCGATTGGCGCATTTTTTTGGGCGACACGCAGTGGCCAATTTGATGATCTAGATTCACCGGCTTTATCTATTCTCGACGATGAACCCAGTACCAACGACTGAGTCGGTTGATGTTGATGGCATAAATAGCCAGCAGGGTTCATGATGACATTTTGGTCCGCACTCATTCTTGGACTGGTTGGCAGCGCACATTGTGCAGGTATGTGTGGTGGTATTCAGGTAGCGTTGCAGAGTCAACCCAGCTTTGTGTTATTGTCACGCGTCCAGCTTTTTCATCATTTATTGTTGCTCAATGCGGGGCGCGTGGTGATGTATCTCACTCTGGGCGTCGTATTGAGTTTGCTGGGCCTTTCCGTTTTGAGTCAGGTCAATACACCGACAATGATTCGAGCAGTGCGCTTATTTACTGGCAGTGTGGTTTTGTTGATTGGGGTCCACTTTATTTTGCGACAGTCTAGACCGTTCCGTTTTCTAGAGCAATTTGGAACGGGTATGTGGCGCATTGCCAGCCGCGGCATTAAACCGCACAATGAAATTGTCAGCACGCCATTGCGCACGTTGCTCAACGGAATGATTTGGGGCTTAATCCCATGCGGCTTGGTCTATGCAGTGTTGCTCACCACGGTGTTTACCAATAACTTAGTGGATGCCGGTATGATCACCTTAGGTTTTGGTCTCGGCACGATGCCCTCGTTAGTGTTATCTGGCATGTTGTTTAAGCGGCTCCAAGAAATTGTAAAGCATCGCGGAGTACAGATGGCTGCCGGTGTGTTTTTTGTCTGTGGAGGGTTGTTAATTATCTCCGCGCCGTATTGGGTGTCTTCTGAGTTTTTGCGCGCATATCCTCAGCTTATCAATTTGGTCTTCTGTGTCACGTGAGCGGATGTCTAAGGTGGTATTGTTCCGCCTCAAAGGCTAGAATTCCAACCTTGGGATGTGGAAAGTATGCTGATGCGGTGTGTCTCGCTGCTTGGGTGCGGGCGCTAAACAGTTATCGGATATTGGGTGTTGCAGTGTCCAAACCTAAGTTAAACGGAGTTTTTTACCTTGAAGTTTCTTAAACAATTCGTCGCTATTTTGGCTGGCGTCATTAAATTCATCTGGAATGCCATCTGGTTTGTCGTTGTTCTAGCGGTCCTCAGTGTTTATGCGTATAGCTGGTGGTTGCACCGTGATTACGAACAACAGGTTGCGGCCGAACAGGCAGAGGTCGATGCTGGCATCAAGGAATTCAGTGATAAGAAGATTGGTGATGTCACTGAATTGCAGAACGATTATCGGGCACGCTGTCTTAATCTAGAGCTCGCAATTCATGATCAAGAAGCGAATGACACACAGTCATTGTGTGAAAAGGCTGCCGAACGCCTCAGCGTGCAATCACAGTCGACGGGTATGACGTTGGCCAATTTCGAACGGTTACATATTAAGCTCTGCCGCAGCAATTCTGATTCAGATGACGATCCACAGTGGTGCGCAGAGGAGGGAGCGGCCGCGCTGCAAGAGGCGATGCGCTATGGCCTCACCGCGGCGCTCTGTGATTACGAGCAATTACGAGTTCGAAAACCGTACGGTGCACGTGAATCACTGGAGTACGATTGGCAACTTACCAAGCACGGCAAACGCGTGTATAACAACGCATCCTTGTTATTTGATTGTGAAACCGGTAAATACAGCGAGGTCGGTTATGCCGGGTTTTACGACTCGATCATGACGGATGAGGAACAATACCCGGAATATGACAGCCAGTTATGGCGCGATAGCTATCAGGAAGATTATGTTGCCGCGATGTCCGAGTTGAAGAATACGCCATTTGGTGAGAACCCGGATCATGATGTCGAACTGATGAACTATTATGCCAGTTCGCCTCAATCTATCCACTTGCCCAAGCTGATTAAATGGGCTGAGGGTCAAGTCAACTTTGATGTGCAATATTACCAGCAACCGCTCCACGTAGCGATCCAATATGCTGATGACGACGCGGTGTTCCACTTGCTTAATGCCGGTGCAGACGTCTCGCGACCAACCTCGAGTGGTGACATGCCGATCAGCTTAGCAGCGCAGGAGGGCAAGCTTAATATCGTTAAAGCATTATTGGAAAAAGGTGCAGACCCGAATGGGGTAGTTGGTGCGGAAAGTGCGTATTTCGCGAATCCGTTGCTGGCCGCGGCCTACGGTGGTCACGGCTCAGTGTTCAAGGCTTTAACGCAAGCTGGCGCTTTGCTCGAGCCGATTCAGCCAGAACAATATCCCAACTGGGACAGCAAGGTCTTGATGTCTGCGGCTTTGCAGGGTGGGGATGCGAATATTGTGCGCTTTTTAAAGAGTCAGTCGATCTTGATGCCAGACAAACCGGAGCGTGTGTGGCGATATGCGCTGGAAGGCCGTAACCCAGAGCTGATTCAATACTTGATTGATTTAAAGCAGCCCCTGCCAGTCGCTGACGAACATTATGATTTGTATTCGATTATTGCCAAGCAGCATGACAATGAAGCGGCTATCGTCGCTGACCGGCTATTTAAACAGCTTCTGAGTTATGGGCTAAACTTAGCAGGTGAGTCCGGAAAGCCGTCCAGTGCTGGCCACCACGCGATTGTCTATGTTGCTCCCAATAATATTCTTGAACAGAAGACGGCCGCGTATGCTGAGGTGTATCAGAGCAAATTGCGATTTGCCGCGCGCGCAGTCGACGCTGTACTCAACGCGGGCGTCGATATTGATCATGTGAACAAGAAAGGCAATACCATGTTGATGCTGGCCGCACGCCGTTCACACCCTGAATTGGTGAAGTTGCTATTGGCGCGAGGTGCAGACCCAAAGGTCAGGAATGCAGAGGGTCTGACGGCACTCGACATAGCGGTAAAAGAAGGTCGGCGACTGACTAAGTTTTGGAAACGTAAGGCGCACTTAAAGCAGCGATATGCCGAGACCATTTCGCAACTGGGCGGTGACCCGGCTGAGCTTGATGCACAGGCTGAATCCTGAGTACGGGTGTCTGATTCCTCAGCGATCCATATAGAGGCGACCCAGAAACATCCCGGCGACCATCATACCAAAGAATAAGCCGGTGCTGGACGCGTGAACTAAAATCACCGCCAGCGCTGGCCCTGGACATAAGCCAACCAGTCCCCAGCCAAGTCCGAATAAAACGGCGCCGAGAACGAGCTTGCTATCAATTTGGCGATTTTCCGGGATTTTAAATTGTTGTTTAAACCAAGATAATTCACGGCGGAGTACTATGCGAAACCCAATCAGTGTGACGGTTATGGCACCGATCATGACGAAGGCTAGGGAAGGGTCCCATTCGCCAAAGATATCCAAGAAGCCGATGACTTTGGCTGGGTTGGTCATTTCTGAAATGACTAGGCCCGCGCCAAATATCAATCCAGTAATAAAGACAATTAATAGACGCATATTGATTAACCTCCAGTAGCTAGATTCATCACAGCCACGGTGGCGACTGCCGTTCCAATAAACACTGACGTGGCAACGATCGAACGTGGCGACATGCGGGAAATACCGCACACGCCATGTCCCGATGTGCAACCGTTACCAATGACTGTGCCGAGTCCAACTAGCAGTCCAGCAATTGCCAACAGCCAGGGATTTGGTGTTATCTCCAACGGCATCGTAAGCTTAGTCACGCTCAGTAATATCACCGGTGACAACATAAGGCCTGCCAGAAATACCCAGCGCCATATTGCGTGCTCAGTAGGTGGAGTTAATGACCTGCTTAAAATGCCACTGATACCCAGAATGTTACCTTCTGCGGCCATCAATAATACGGTGGCAACCCCAATCAAGCCGCCGCCGATAAGCGCATAAATAAAATCGTGCATCATAAATGTTCTCTTTAATTATGTGCTGGGGCGCAGTAGCGTTGATATAACAACGCCATAATCGCAAGCACGTTTTCGTCTTTAATCGAGTAATAAACCACTTGCCCGTCGCGCCGCGTCTCGACAATGCCTTCACGCCGCAAAATACTCAGTTGCTGGGACATAGCTGGTGACGTCATCGATAGGGCTGCCGACAATTCACCGACACATCGCTCGCCTTCGGCTAACTGGCACAAAACCAATAAGCGTTTTGGGCTGGAGATCGATTTGAGCACGCTGCTTACTTGATCCGCAACGGGTTGCATGGTTGATATATTCATATGTCTATATATATGCAAATATAATGTAAAGTCAAGCCAGTTGATGCAAGAATGCTGGGCAAGGCCGCGACACTACGAGATCTTCGTAATCTGCTCCAGCTTGCGATACAGCGTGCGTAAACTGATTCCCGCGACTGCTGCCATCTTCTCTTTGTCATCGCCGAACTGTTGTCTAAGTGTTTCAAGGTATAGCAGTTCGTTTTCTTTGAGTGACGGAAGCGTGGTACGCGTTGTGTTTGTTATGCGGTTTGCACCCAAATCCAACGCCGCTAACAAGCACTTCTGGTCAATTATATTGGTTTCGCAAAGAATGGTGGCACGGTGAACGATGTTCCGTAATTCGCGAATGTTGCCCGGAAAGGCATACGTTTTAAGGTATTCGACAGCGCCTTTGGTGAAATGAAAATCTCCGCCTACCAGTGATAGCATGTGCTGAATTAAACCTGGGATGTCTGCAGATCGCTCCCGCAGCGGGGGGATAGTTATGGGAAACACATTGATTCGGTAAAGCAGGTCCAGTCGAAATTCCCCGCGTTCGACCATCGTCGATAAATCGCGGTTGGTGGCGCAGATCAACCGAAAGTTGGACGTGCGGATCGCGGTATCACCGACGCGGCGATAGGTCTTGGTCTCGATCAAACGCAACAGTTTAACTTGTGTTGAAAGCGAAACATCGCCGATTTCGTCGAGGAACAAGGTGCCACCATCGGATTGTGCAACCAGCCCTTCCTTTTCATTGTGTGCTCCCGTGAACGCGCCTTTTTTATGCCCAAAGAGCTCGCTTTCGATCAGTGTCTCGCTGAGACCAGCACATTCCAACGTTACCATGGCTTGTTGCGCTCGATCGCTGGCTAAATGAATGACATGTGCGATCATTTCCTTGCCAGTGCCAGACTCGCCTTGCAATAGCACGTTGACGTCACTTTTCGCAACGCGCGTCGCATTGGCAAGGACCGCTTTGAACGCGACGCTGTCACCGACGAGTTGTCTTGTATTCGCGTGCCCACTGGCCAGAGGCACGGGTCTAAGAAGTTCAATAAAGTATTTAAGCTGTTTCTCATCATCGAAGATTGGAATCATTTCCACATCGACATGCTCGCGGCCATTCGGAGTTTGATGAATGTGCAGCACTTTCTCTTTGTTGCCGGATGATTTAGCCGCCAAGAGAGGGCAGTCCTCACCAGCGAGATCACATGGTTTATCGTAACCATGTGAGACAGCAAAGCACTTCGGATTGGACTCCAAGTTAATGCTGCCGAACTTATCACTGTAGATGGTGTTGGTGGCAAGGATTTGATAATCCGCTGTCACTAGAATTGCAGGTACATCGAACCCTTCAAGGATTTGGCTGAGATCATTCATTGTGGATAGATATTTTGTCCAATATGGCAATATGTTGTCATAATTGGCATTGTTTGGCTTTCTCTTTTCGCAAAAATGGTATCAACTGGTGCACTGCTTGGGCGAATACGACTTGGCACGAGACTTGCTTTGATAACTGCGAGAACATTGTTGAGGCGCTCGGTCGCTTCCAAAGAACCTATTGTGAGGTAGCTATGAAAGATACTGTGTTAAAACCGGATGTGTTGCCGTTCTACGAGGCAATCACGAGTACATTCTCTTATATTGTTAAGGATCCTGAATCCAGTGCCTGCGCGGTCGTGGATTCGGTTTTGGATTTCGACTATGCATCCGGCACCGTGGACTACACCAGTGCCGATAATATTATTCGTTATATCCAAGAGCACGATCTTGATCTGCAAATGCTGATCGAGACGCATGTGCACGCCGATCACTTATCGGCCGCGCCATATATCCAAAGTAAGTTGGGCGGTAAAATTGCGATCAGTAAGCACATCACCACCGTACAGAACGAGTTCGGTCGCTTGTTTAACGAAGGCACTGAGTTTCAACGGGATGGTAGTCAATTCGATATTCTGTTTGACGACGATCAAGAATACCGTATTGGTAATCTGCGTGGTCGCGCGATGCACACGCCGGGTCATACGCCGGCCTGCATGACTCATGTGATTGGTGATGCAGTGTTTGTTGGAGATACCATTTTTATGCCGGATGGCGGTACGGCGCGGGCCGATTTCCCTGGCGGCGATGCACGCACTCTGTATCAATCGATTCAACGGGTATTGAGTTTGCCTGATGATACGCGTTTATTTATGTGTCACGACTACCAGCCAAACGATCGTCCGCTGGAGTTTCTAAGTTCGGTGGCTGAGCAAAAGGCCAAGAATATTCATGTGCACGCAGGCATTTCCGAAGACAAGTTCGTGTCAATGCGCGAAGCACGCGATGCAACCTTGGATATGCCTCGTTTGATCATGCCTTCATTGCAGGTAAATATGCGCGCAGGTCATTTTCCGCCGGCAGAAGACAATGCGTCGGTGTATCTCAAGGTGCCGGTCAATGGCTTAAAACAGCCATTACAAAGCCATAATAAGTAATCAATTTTGGAGGAGTAATATGTCGACTATAAACGATCGTACCGTTGACGGTGCACGATATGACGTAGTGGTGGTTGGCGCTGGCAGTGCTGGTATTGCTACTGCCGCCAGCCTGTTGAAGCGAAAGCGCGACCTCCGTATTGCGTTGGTCGACCCATCTAAAGACCACTATTACCAACCTGGTTGGACTATGGTTGGTGGTGGTGTGTTTGATGCCCAGACTACGGTGCGTAATACGGTGGATTTGATTCCGTCTGGCTGTGATTGGATTCAGCAACGCGTTACTGTTATCCAAGCAGATGACAACGCCGTCACGCTGGCCGACGGTGCGCGTGTGTATTACCAGCATCTGGTGATTGCGCCGGGCTTGGTGCTGAACTGGCAGGGGATCGAAGGCCTGGAAGGGACTTTGGGACGCAATGGCGTGACTTCAAACTACCGGTTTGATCTGGCGCCATACACTTGGGAGTTGGTGCGCACGTTGCGTGCAGGCAAAGCCATCTTTACCCAACCAGCAATGCCGATAAAATGTGCCGGTGCACCGCAAAAAGCGATGTATCTGTCTGCTTCCCACTGGCGAAAAAATGGGTGTTTGGCGAACATCGACATTGAATTTTATAACAGTGGTGGCGTTTTGTTCGGTGTGCAGGATTATGTGCCTGCCTTGATGTCCTATGTTGATAAATACGGCGTTGATCTTAAGTTTACACAAACCTTGACCAAGGTGGACGGCGACGCTAAGCGTGCCTGGTTTAAAGACGCAGACGGTCATGTGACCGAGACCGAATTTGACTTTCTGCACGTGTGCCCGCCGCAGATCGCACCGGCGTTTATTCAAGAGAGCGGTCTGTCCGATACGGCTGGCTGGTTGGAGGTTGATTCGGCCAGCTTGCGTTCGGTTAAGTTCGACAACGTGTGGGGCGCTGGCGATGTCATGAATACCACCAACGCCAAAACCATGGCCGCGGCGCGTAAGCAGGCACCGGTGGTGGCACAGAATATCGTGGATGTGATGAATGATCGTGCGCCGTCAGCGGTGTATGACGGTTACGGTTCGTGCCCATTGACGGTAGAACACGGTAAAATTGTGTTAGCCGAGTTCACTTATGGCGGTAAGCTCGCGCCAACGTTTCCAACTTGGTTGAATGATGGCACGAAACCAACCAAGTTAGCCTGGACCCTGAAGGCGAGCATCCTGCCGGCGGTGTATTGGCAGGGTATGCTGAAGGGGCGCGAGTGGTTCGCCGGGCCGGGTCAGTAATTGCTACGGTCAGGCGTCTGCGTATGAAACTCAATGCCACCAAACTGTTTCCGTTAATCTCGCAACTGTCAGCGTACGATCGCACGAAGTTTACTAGCGATCTGATCGCCGCTGTGGTGGTGACGATCATGCTGATCCCGCAGTCGTTGGCGTATGCAATTTTGGCGGGCTTACCACCGCAATACGGTTTGTACGCCAGTATTTTACCACTCGTAGCCTATGCGCTACTGGGTTCGAGCACAACATTGGCGGTCGGCCCGGTAGCTGTTGCATCGATTATGACGGCCTCCGCACTGGCTCAGGTGACGTCAGCGGGCCTAATTGACTATGTCGGTGGCGCTGTTCTCCTGGCTTTGTTGGTTGGTATCATGACGCTCGCGATGGGCTTAGCGCGTTTCGGCTTTGTGGCAAACTTTTTGTCTCATTCAGTGGTGGCTGGCTTCATTACTGCATCCGGATTGTTAATCGCACTGAGTCAAATACGCCACATTCTTGGCGTGGATGCCTCCGGAAGCACATTTGTTGATATGGCAGCTGCATTATGGCGTGCGTGGCCTGATGTACATTGGATCACCTTGGCCATCGGTGTTGGTTCGATTTTATTTCTCGTCTTGGCTCGCAGACACGCAAGTCACCTGATTACTGCGACGGGGTTAAGTCAGCCAGTCGCGCAGAAGCTAGCCAGAGTCGCACCTGTGATCGGGGTTGTGGTGACGATTTTGTTAGTCGCGCTCCTAAGCTTGGACGCAAAAGGTGTGAAGATCGTCGGCCAGATACCACCGGGTTTTGGTACATTTTCATGGCCGGACCTAAATCTGCAAGCCGTTAAAGCATTGCTGCTTCCGGCTTTTTTTATTGCAATCATTGGATACGTTGAGTCCGTCTCCGTTGGTCGAACGTTGGCTGCTAAGCGGCAGGAAAAAGTAGACCCTAATCAGGAACTGATAGCTCTGGGGAGCGCTAATATTGCGTCTGGTTTAGCTGGTGCATTTCCTGTGACCGGTGGTTTTGCTCGCTCGGTGGTAAACTTTGATGCCGGCGCGCAAACACAATTTGCAGGATTATTCACGGCTATTGGTATTGCCGTGGCCGCTTTTTTTCTGACCGAGTACCTGTTTTATCTGCCGATTGCCATGTTGGCTGCAACCATTGTCGTGGCAGTGATGTCGCTGGTTGACTTCGGTATTCTGCGGCAAGCTTGGCGGCTCTCAAAGGCCGATTTTATCGCAGTGTCGGCCACCATATTGGTGACCTTGCTCCATGGGGTCGAGGCTGGTGTCGCCAGCGGTATCATTGCGTCTGTCTTGCTGCATCTGTACCACACATCGACACCGCACATCGCCGAAATTGGGTTGATGCCGAACTCGGAGCACTTCCGTAATATTCGCCATTATCGAGTTCTTGAACATACGGCGTTGGTGTTTATTCGGATTGATGAGAGTTTGATTTTTTCAAATGCAGCGTACCTTGAGGACTGGATTCTCTCGCGAGCGAGTCAAAATAGTGAAACCCGCCATATTGTTCTGCATTTTGGTGCGGTAAACACTGTCGACCTTACCGCCATCGAGATGTTGTTTGAGGTGAATGATGCACTTTTCAAACGCAACATTTCCCTAAGTCTTGCCGAGGTGAAGGTGCCGGTGAAATGTATTTTGACCAAAGCAGGATTTTGGGACCAGTTAAGCGGCGAGCAATATTTGAGTGCCTTTGCAGCGTACCAGGCATTGGCAACAGAGGATTGAGAGTCTTTGGACTACTTGCACACGTTAAGGGAGTTGCGGCCAATGTGAGAATGCTTTGTTTGCAGTGTTGCGACATACAACTGCCTAGGTCCGCCTCCTTGGGTGGTAAAATGGCTCGCGATTAAGTTCTAAGCAACGCTAGGTCGGCCTTGCGTTGGTTTCAAGACGCCGCGTGTTCGAGATGGTCAGCGTGCAGAAGGCGAGTGGTATTGCTAGCATCAATCCATTCACCCAGAACGAAATCGGCGTTGCGGCAGCCGGTCCATATTGTGCTACGTACGTGATCAAAACGGCGACACTGCTGCATAACCAAGCTAGGATCAAGTGACGCTTTGCGGATGCTTCGTGGTTAACCCAGTGTGCGTAGCCCGCCGATACGAGTAAAGTCAGCCAAAACAGCCAGCTCGGAGCATCGTTCGTTAAGAAGCGATAGGCTGCGGTGACGGATAGGGCGACCAGCGTGCCCCAAACTAGGCCAACCCAGAGGTTGTTGATGGCATCACGCTTCCTGCGTTTGGTTAACCATAGATTTACTCCGCTGACAGAGACCACGGTGAGCGCTAGACCAAGGATCAAATACAGTGCTTTGGTCCACCAGCCGCCGAAGTGACCAAAATGCAATCGGTACATTGAATAAACGATTTGTTTGCCAGCTTCGCCGTCAGAGAAACCGTCACGACTCAGGAATCGCCCGCTGGCGTCAAAAACGAAATTGTCGGAGTAGATGAGGCGATTCGGATATTGGCTGTAAATTTCAATGAACTGTCCAGGTGTGCCAGTGTCATGCACAATGGCAAACAAAGGAGTTGTCTGCGGTGCAAGGTCTGGCATTTGCTGAAAGGCCTTGGCCAGCGCGATTGTCTCGATAGCCTGATTTAATTCGGGTTCGCTACCGTATACTTGTTTGCTCAAACCTTGAATATCACCCTGATTGTAGACCGATGCGTATAGGTAGAGCGCGAACATGGCGAGACCGAAAAATGCACCTGTGACTGCGATAACGACATAAAATGGAGCGCCCCAAACGCTGAGTCGATTGTGCAAGTCTGTTTGTTCGAGTTGTTTGTTACCGAACATGCGGAGTTTGAAGGCATCTTTAAACAAGGTTCGATGCGACATGAAACCAGAGATAATCAGCGCGAGCAAAAATACACCTAAGGTGCTGACCAAAATCATGCCCCAAGACTCGGGAAGGTGCAGGTACAGGTGTAGATCGGTGAGTAAAGTGGACCAAGGGTGCGCCGTGGTTGGGCCTAGGTTGCCACTTTGATCGACATACCAACCCTGTTCTTCGGTACTGATCGCAACACGCGGGTTGGCGGCGGTCGGCAGGGTGACGTACATGTGTGGCGTCACCGCATCCGGGTTTTCCTGCAGGAGTCGGTTGAACGCGGAGTCAATTGTCTCAATATCAAACTCTAGATACTCTTGTGCCGCGGGCTGTTCCCAGCGTTCGAGCTCTTCGTAGTACACGGCGAGCGAACCGCTTAAACAAATAAGGTACATCAGTGCGCCAACCATCAGGCCAAGGTAGGCGTGCACATTTAGTGATCGGGTGAAGAAGGCTTTATCAAGCATGATGACTGAGTATGGTCTATCGGGTTAAATAGATTGCTAGGCCACAGATCACCGATAAGCCGACGATCCAGCATGCGGCCCGAGACTTTCGTGAGTGATACAGGAAGAAAATGGCAGCGACGGCCCAAAACAGCGGAAATAGCAACACCATAAACGTCATTCGGCCGACGTCACTCCAGTGTAATGGGATCGTCATCGCGAGTGTGGCTACAAGTGAAAATACACAACATGCCACTGTTATGAAAAGGCCAGTCAGTACTTGCTGTGGCCAACGTTCAAACTGCCAGTTTATCGGCGTAAATTTAAACACCTCGGATTTAATCGGATGCCGTGCTTGCAAATTGATTGCTAGGAACGGAATCGGTAGAAAAAAGATTAAACAGGTTGTGTAAACAAGGCCAAATTCAATGCCGAACTCAATTACGAGTAGACACATTGACAGCAAAACACAACTCCATCCAGCCGCAAGAAATACCCCGTGTTGGACGGGCGGATGGGTGTCCTGTTGCGAGTTCCAAGTGTGGAATACAAGACCGAGACCGACTAGGCCACAAAGCAGGGTAAATCCGAAAGTCATTATAAGAATGCGAATAGGAATGATTTGCAATAAATATGAAAAGGGATTTTACTGCATTCATCGGTGAGCTCAAGTATTTTTATCGACGTTGCCCATCGTTGCTAAATCTCCGTACCCTTGAATCTTCGGTGGAATATGCAGGCTGTTGGCGTATTTGTGTAATAAAACGTTAAAACAGTTAAATTGTTCAATAATAATTGAACAAAATGATTGACGGTCATGCTAAATGATTTTAGTATCACCTACACGCTGGTTGGGTTAGGATTTGCGGCGGCGGCTGACTGTTTCAACTGGCCTCAAACTGGTAATAATATCTAAAACTGATTGATTACCTCGATGGTGAGGTCCCGAGTTTTCGTTTTTTTTAACTTTTGCGTTCGAATCATTCAGTTGATACTAAACAATATATCGCGAGAGTCTGTGGGGCTAAAGATGAAGAAGTTAACGCAAACTGAGATTGAATTTATCGAATATACCGGCTTGAAAATGCAGGCTGACGGCTTGCCAAAGATTGCCGGTCAGATATTCGCGGTGGTTGTGCTCGAAGAGGAGCCAATCAGCTTTTCAAATCTAGTCGATCGGTTGAAAGTTAGTCGCGGCAGTGTCAGTACAAATACACGGCTTTTGGAGTCGCTAGGAGTTTTGGATCGTGTCAGCTTAATGGGTGAACGACAAGACTATTTCAAGTTGCCCGATTCACCATACACACAATTGTTCGAGCGCAAGAAAGATCGCTTGGTGGATCACATGAAGCTGTTGAAAAAAACGGTCAGCAATATGCCAAAGAATTCCTTTAAGCAGAAACGAGTACAAGATCAGTGTCGTGTCACCGAAGTCATGATTGAGAATATTGAAGATTTGATCAATGCGCTCAAAAAAATTTAGTCGACGTGAAGCAATAACCGATTCCAATCCGATTTACCCCTCACCTGAGGAACGAACCCTGCAGATTTGCGGTGCGAATGCGGCCTCGTTATAAGCGCGCAGGATGTCGCCGGCAAAACCGTACATAGGTATCAATTTTAACTCTCTGTTGTATTGAGTGTATTTTAAGATGAAAAAAATTTATCGCAGTTTATTGAGCTTGTTTGTTGTCGTGGCGTTGGTCGCGTGCAGTAATGGCAATCAAGCTCCCCAGATGATGGCGCCCGAAGTTAGCGTTGTGACGATTAAGCCCGTCCGCACCGACAATATTGTGGAGTTTCCTGGCCGAGTACAGGCGATTCGAACGGCTGAAGTTCGTGCCCGCGTGGACGGTATTGTGGATCGGCGCTTGTATACTGAGGGCAGGGATGTGGAAGAGGGGCAACCTCTGTTTGAGATTGATCCGCGGGAACTCAAAGCTGAATTAAATGCAGTGAATGCCTCTTTGGCGCGTGCGCAAGCTACCGTTGCGAATGCGCAACAGGATGTCCGGCGATTTAAGGGGTTGGTCGCAGAACAAGCTATAAGCGAGCAGGAGTACGACGCGGCGGTGGCGAGACTCCGTACTGCGCAAGCTGACGTGGCACAAATGCTGGCACAACAGGAGAGTGCGGAATTAAATTTAAGTTTTGCCACCGTCACTGCGCCGATCAAGGGGCGTGCGGGTCGAGCGCAGGTGACTGAAGGTGCCTTAGTCAGTGCCGCAGGCGCAACCCTGCTGACCACGATCGAGCAGATCGACAATGTGTACATAAATTTTTCGCAATCGAGTTCGGATCTGCTGAAAACGCGGCGTGACATTGCTCAGGGTGATCTCGAGGTACCAGAATTGGAACGCATTATGGTGAGTCTCGAGCTCGAAGACGGCTCAGTGTATCCGCATCAAGGGCATCTGGATTTCTTCAGTTATTCCATTGACCAAGATACTGGCACATTGGCGGTACGTGCGGAGTTTCCAAATCCGGAACAAATTTTGGTGCCAGGGCAGTTTGTGCGGGCCAAGTTAATGGCAGGCGTACGCCCAGACACTATTCTAGTGCCACAACGAGCGGTTCAAATAAGCCCTCAGAGTGCATCCGTGATGGTAGTTAGTCAATCTAACCAAGTTGAACTCCGACCGGTGCAACTGGGTGAACTTACCAATGGCTATTGGCGTATAGCGTCAGGTTTACGTGGTGGCGAGCGCGTGATTGTTGATGGATTACAAAAAATAGTCCCCGGCGCGCCGGTTACCGTGGTGAATGCAGACATGCAAATCACTGAACCATCTTTAAACGTATCAGCGAAGGAACCTGTCGCGCCTTCCGAACAAAGTACCGAACAAAGTACCGAACAAAGTACCGAACAAAGTACCGAACAAAGTACCGAACAAAGTACCGAACAAAGTACCGAACAAAGTACCGAAACCGTTAATCCGGAGCGCACCTGATGAATCCGCGTTTTTACATTGATCGACCCATCTTTGCTTGGGTCATCGCACTGACAATCCTGTTGGCAGGTTTGAGCGCATTGCGGAGCCTCGCAATCGAGCAGTACCCGTCGATTGCACCGCCGTCACTGTCCGTGAGCGTAAACTATCCGGGTGCCGATGCGCGTGTCCTGGAAACCAACGTTACACAGGTTATTGAGCAGGCTCTCAATGGTGTGGAAGGCTTTTTGTACATGTCTTCAACAAGTCAATCGAATGGTACGGCCACGATCACTGTCACCTTCGATGCGGGTACCGACGTCGACGTGGCGCAAGTGGATGTGCAAAACCGACTGCAGACCATTGAGCAACGGCTACCAGAGGAGGTGCGGCGACAAGGGATTCAGGTGAACAAGGCCTCGTCTAGTTTCCTGATGATCGTGGCGATGACCTCTAAAACTGGCGCTACCGATACTCTGGAGTTGGGTAACTTTGTTAATACTCGAGTGGTGGACGAGTTACGTCGTGTCCCCGGAGTTGGGGACATCCAGTCATTTTCCTCTGAGTACGCGATGCGTATTTGGTTGGACCCTGACAAACTGGCGAGCTATAAGCTTTCGGCCTCCGAGGTGCTCGCTGCGGTGCGCGAGCAGAACAGCCAATCGCCTGGGGGAACTCTGGGGGATCGTCCGATCGCCCCCGGCGTCGAGGTTACCGCACCGATTCTTACCCAGAGTCGATTCGAGACTACCGAAGAGTTTGAATCCATTATTCTACGTTCGAATACCGACGGGTCTGCAGTACGCCTCGGCGATGTCGCGCGCGTGGAATTGGGTGCGCAGGACTATCTCTTTAACCTCGAAATGAATGGCAAGCCGGCCGCGGGGATGGCCGTGCAGCTAAGTACCGGTGCGAATGCCCTCGACGCAGCAGCTGGTGTGCGAAAACGATTAGAAGAAATGGAGGCATCTTTTCCAGAGGATATTGGCTGGAGCGTGCCTTACGACACCACGCCGTTTATCGAGATATCCATTAAGGAAGTCGTGAAGACCCTCGTAGAAGCCATGGTCTTGATTGTGTTGGTTATGTTTTTGTTTTTGCAAAGCTGGCGGGCCACACTCATACCAACCATCGTCGTACCTGTAGCGCTAGCTGGTGGTTGTATTGGGCTGTGGATATTCGGTTTTTCGATCAATGTGTTAACCCTTTTTGCGATGGTGCTTGCGATTGGAATCCTGGTCGATGACGCGATCGTGGTGGTCGAAAATGTTGAACGAGTCATGGAAGAAGACGACTTGCCTGCCTATGAGGCTACTGTGGTGGCCATGAAGCAGATTACATCGGCAATCGTAGGTATTACCCTGGTGCTGGTGTCTGTGTTTGTACCAATGGCATTTTTCCCTGGTTCGACCGGTGGTATTTATCGACAGTTTGCATTAACGCTTGCGGTGTCGATAACATTCTCGGCCATTTTAGCCTTCACCTTAACACCGGCACTGTGCGCGACCTTGTTGAAGCCAAAGTCTCCTGATGCAGCACAGTCTCCGGCAGGTACCTATTTTCGGGCGTTTAATGATTGGTTCGCACGCACCACATTAAGGTATCAATCAGTGGTTGGCTTTATGTTGTCTCGACCGGTTAGGTTTATCGCGACCTTTTTCTTGCTCGTGGCGGTGACGATTCTGTTATTTAGCCGTTTGCCGGGTAGTTTCATTCCGAGCGAGGACCAAGGTAGTGTCTTTACCGTGATTCAAGCACCGCCCGGCGCGACGACTGAGCGAACCAATGAAGCCATTGCCCATGTGACTGAGTTTTACCAGAATCAACCACAGGTAGACGCTGTGACCTTGGTGCGTGGATTCAGTTTCTTTGGGGCAGGACAAGCCAATGCAATGGCGTTTGTGTCGCTTAAACCTTGGGATGAGCGTCCCGGTGAGGAAAATAGCGCCAGTTCGCTCGCAGCACGCGCTATGGGCGCTCTCGGTAGAGTTAAGCAAGCGATCATCTTTACACTGAACCCGCCTCCGATTCGTGAACTCGGTGTGGCCAGTGGCTTTACATTTGTGCTTCAGGATCGAGCTGGTCACGGTCACGAGGCTTTGACGCAAGCGCGCAACCAGTTGCTCGGGGCGGCCAGTCAGAGCGCCGTCTTAACGCAGGTAAGGCCAGAAGGTCAGGCTGACGCGCCGCAGTTGCGAGTGAATATCGATCGAACCAAAGCGCGTGCTTTGGGTCTGGCAATCAGCGACGTCAACTCGACGTTATCGATCGCGATGGGAGGCGCTTATGCCAATGACTTTGCTCGAGCCGGTCGGATTCTTCGCGTGCTAGTGCAAGCCGATGCACAGTTCCGTATGACGCCGGAGGATGTGTTGGACCTCCGTGTAAGAAGCGCGCACGGCGACATGGTGCCCTTTGGCGCATTCACCACCGTGGAGTGGACCGCTGGATCACCGCAGCTTAATCGCTACAATGGGTATCCATCTCAGACAATCTCTGGTGTACCCGCGCCCGGGTTCTCCACCGGTGAG
This sequence comes from Arenicella chitinivorans, assembly GCF_014651515.1. Classification (NCBI taxonomy): domain Bacteria; kingdom Pseudomonadati; phylum Pseudomonadota; class Gammaproteobacteria; order Arenicellales; family Arenicellaceae; genus Arenicella; species Arenicella chitinivorans. The sequence goes on along the minus strand of NZ_BMXA01000006.1, from coordinate 94,831 downwards.
GCGATGGCCGAAATGGTAAAACTGAGCGCTCAGCTGCCCGAAGGCTTTGGCTACGAGTGGACTGGATTATCCTATGAGGAACAACAATCGGCCGGCCAAGTTGGAACCCTTATGGCAATGTCTTTGCTCGTCGTGTTTTTGTTATTGGCAGCCTTGTATGAGAGCTGGTCTATTCCATTATCGGTACTTTTGGTGGTGCCGCTTGGCGTGTTAGGTGCGGTATTGTTCTCGTTAATGCGGGGCTTGCCTGCCGATATCTATTTCAATGTTGGTTTAGTCACAATCATTGGTTTGGCGGCAAAGAACTCCATACTCATTGTCGAATTTGCCTTGGAGGAAGAGGCTGAGGGACAAAGTATTTTTCGAGCCACCATGAATGCAGTTCGATTGCGTCTGCGTCCTATTATCATGACGTCCATGGCGTTCATTCTTGGCATGGTGCCCTTGGCTCTATCATCCGGTGCTGGTGCCGCCAGTCGGATCGCTGTTGGTACCGGAGTTATGGGCGGTGTCATTGTGGCAACCCTGCTGGGTATCTTTTTTATTCCACTTAGTTATTTAGCGGTTCGACGCTGGATAGCTGGTGACAAGACGGCGTTTGACGGAGCATCGGTTGGCGCTTTGGAGGTCTCATCTCATGACTAGATTCGGTGTTATTTTTATTGTGTTGTCTCTGTCTGCCTGCCAGTTGGCACCTAAGCATGTGCGGCCAGACTTGCCCGTGCCACAAAACTATGCGGCCGAAGATGAACCGGCCAATAAAACGTATGAGGCGATGGATTTGGATTGGCGTGAGCTGATTCAAGATTCACGCTTGGAAGCGCTGATCGATGCAGCGTTGTCGAGTAACCGGGACTTGCGGGTCGCGGTTGAACGGGTCGAGGAAGCACGTGCCGCATACGGTATAGCTCGTGCTGACCGCTTGCCGACATTAGCGCTTAGCGCAAGTGGTCAGCGCGCTAGAACCTCATCGGCCCTAGTTGGTGAAGCGGCGGGAGTCAGCGAGCAGTATGGCCTCAGTACGGTCGTTTCTGCGTTTGAACTGGACTTCTGGGGGCGGGTAAGAAATACATCAGCTTCGGCGCGCAACAACTATCTTGCTACTGCCGAAGCCGCGCGCGCATTTCAGCTCTCATTGATGCGTTCGGTGACGAATGCGTACTTATCTGCACTGGAGGCAGAGGAGCGAGTAGCGCTTGCCGAAGCGACGGTCGATGCGCGACGTGAACAGCTTAGAATTGCGGATCGTCGACTTGCGGCGGGCGTCACATCGGAACTTGAGTTTAGGCAAGCGCAGACGCTTTTGACGCAGGCGGAGGCCGAGCTGGCAGCGCTTCGGTTGGCATACTCAAACAGTCAAAACTTGTTGACGGTTTTAATTGGTGGTTCGGTGGATGAGGCGTTGCCGCCTGGCTTGCCACTTGGACAGCAACTGAACGCGTTGGAATTGGATGCGGGGTTGCCGTCCGAGTTATTGGAGCGTCGCCCGGACTTGCACGCGGCGGAGCGTCGACTGATAGCTGCGCGAGCCAATATCGGTGCAGCGCGTGCGGCTTTTTTCCCGTCGATTCGCCTGACTGCTAGTTATGGGTACGCGTCTGCTGAACTCGATGATTTAGTTGGTTCGGATGCTCGGGCGTGGTCTTACGGGCCGTCAATCGACCTTCCCATCTTCGATCTCGGGCGACGACGTGCGAATCTGGACGCGACTAATTCAAGAGAGCGCATCGCGTTGGCGGAGTACGAAAAGGCAATTCAGGTTGCATTTCAAGAGGTGGCGGACGCGCTTGCCGCACGTCGCTTCCTCGCCGAGCAATTACAGGCACAGCAACGCGGTATTGTGGCGCAACGACGCTTAGCGGAACTCGCAAAGAAACGTTATGAAGAGGGCGTTGTGCGATATATTGAAGTCTTAGATGCCGAACGAAATTTGTTCGCTGCAGAGCAGGCCTTGTTACAGGTTCGGCGTATTCAAACTGCAAATCTGCTCGGTTTGTATGTGGCACTCGGCGGCGGTTTGAGCGAGTGAAGTGTGGTTCACGTTCACCTTCGATCTGGTGACATTGAATCAACTGCAGATTAAACCGAGTATGAATGCTTTACCCTTGGTAAACATTTGTCTTGTATGACACTGCTCGGCCTAGGTGTGGTTTAGCGGCCAATCCTAAGGTTGGTCATGGCGTAATAATGGTAAGCATTTGAAAATGAATAAATAGTTGCATAGTGATAGTGATTTGGTGCACACTGATAGTCTGGAAGCTTGCCCACTCAATTTGGCGGGCAAGCCTTTCTAAGCTAAACATTTAGACTGCCAAACCAGGTCGATTGGTTTGTTTACCGAAACGCAAATCCAAACTTGCCGAAGGTGATTGTATATGACTGGGGACTCGTACAATTGGCGTTTGGATATCTGCAAAGTAGGGTGTGTAGAGTGATATTCCTATTCCTCGCACACTGCAGTTTCAATTCGTCCGACGACGCTGACAACGGAGTACAAAGATGAAACGAAGAAATAGCTCCCCAAATTCAACTCAGACCAATGAAGCTTGTGAAGTACAAAAACCGGTTGCGGTAGCACCGCAACAACATCCGCAGCGCATACAGGAGTTTGTGCGTGACTGGCATACGGTAGCGTTCATAAAGATTTCTCAGCCTGCTGACGTTAACCTCCCACTTGTTCAGGCGACGCCGGAGCTTGCAATGGAGTCGACTGATTTCGACTCGGCCACTGCCGATCTTATGAGTGAAGACGATTTTCTAGATTTGATTCCAATCAATAGTTACTTCCATTAGAATCTTATACCCTCGGTGTAGTACCACCGTTTAGTATCAACTGCGCACGGGTTGCGCTAAAGTAAGTGAACGTTGATAGCGAATGAGGCGCATCAACCTTCACGTGAACACGGACGTATGTAGTATTGATCAAGGTCAGTCATGACCGACGTCACTCAAGGTAGAGTTAAACCGTCTCAACTCGCAAAGTCAAATTGTAAGGCATTTGTCTGGTATCGCCGTAAACTACGATGGCGGTTTGTATTTAACAGCGCATGCGCTAAGATTGGCAAGAGAGGAGGGGCTCGGTTTGGGCAGGGTATTTCATTGGAAAACGATTTAAGGTTTAAAAAAATAATGGTCGCGAGCGTGGCACTGGTGACCTATGTCATAGCTTACGTGCTTGTTTCGCACTGGAATCAGAAGAAGCTGGACAGGCTGGTATTTGTCGCTGGTACCGTTTCGACTTTACCAGGCCGGGTCCATGCGGATCTCACGGAGGCTGAAATTGCCCGATTGATCACTGAGTTAGAAGCGCTGGAAACTGGGCATGATGCGGTCGTCCCTGGTCAATCTTTCTCAATCCAACCCCTGAATTCTTTGCTCGGCAATGATGAGTTTGAGATTGGCTCTACAATCCGTCTACTGCGCGACGCCCAATTTGACGCGGCCAAACTTAAGCTGGGTCTGTTGGTGACCAAGTTTGAGCGTGTTGTCACTCGGCGCACACAGCTGATGAGAAGCGCGCAATATGCAGGATTGATCCTCGCAGGGTTAATGGCATGTTATGTGTGTTATGCAGGCTTGCGCGCGCGGCGAGACTGGAAACACGAAATTACGGTACTTTCCGCAAATGACGCGCCCCTGCCGGTGCCGCAGAATTTTCGTGAATTTCTTGAACACGTGGTTCGTGAAGAGTCGAGCTTTACTGGTCACCATGCTGAACTCACGGTGTCTGGGGTCGAAACTAATCAACTTCCTGAGCCGCTGTCTATGGTGGTTGAGCAGCTGGTTGAACAGTTTATTCGAAATAGTATCCAGCATGGCGGGCGTCCACCGGAATTTCGAGTAATGGCTGGAAAAGAAAGTTTTATGTCGATCTACGTATCGATTCATGAAACACCAACGGACTATCTTGTGATGGTTAGAGATGACGGCGAAGGCTTAGACTTTGAGGACATTATTACGCGGGCCGTTGAATTGGAGTTGCTAGATGTCGACAGTGCGAAATCCATGCCGTTGGAGCGCGCGATAAAACTAATCTTTCTACCGGATTACCACAGTCGAAGTAAGCAGTTATCGCTGTCTGAACACGAGCAAACATTGGGTGAGCTCAGGTTGCTGATCAAGAGCGTTGGCGGCTTTGTTTCAATTCAAAACCAAGTACGCGAATACTGTCAGTTTACGGTGCGATTTCCGAAGGCGGGGTTAAAGGTAAAACAAGCCACGTAATCGGTTCGCCGCTTAGTTCAAGTAGCATTGTGGTCGTGCTGTAAAAAGCCGGCAATAACGCATCATAAACGCTAGTAATTAGTTCTGGTTTGCCTATAATCGCGCTTTATTTTTAGGCAACTCCTTTCCCAATTCCCATGAAGTTACGCAACATTGCAATTATCGCGCACGTAGACCACGGCAAGACCACGCTGGTTGACAAATTGTTACAGCAGTCTGGCACTTTTGATGAACGTGCTGAAATCGTTGAGCGGGTCATGGACAGTAATGACATCGAGAAGGAGCGGGGCATCACCATTCTCGCTAAGCCGACAGCTCTCACTTGGAAGGACTATCGTATCAATATCGTCGACACGCCAGGTCACGCCGACTTTGGTGGTGAGGTTGAGCGTATCTTGTCTATGGTCGACTCCGTGATTCTGCTGGTGGATGCGGTGGATGGTCCGATGCCTCAAACCCGGTTTGTGACCCAGAAGGCCTTCGAACACAACTTACAACCAATTGTGGTCATTAATAAGATTGACCGTGACGGCGCACGCCCAGACTGGGTGTTGGACCAGACCTTTGATTTGTTTGATCTGTTAGGCGCCACAGACGAACAGCTGGATTTCCCAGTAATTTACGCGTCCGCGATCAATGGTTTTGCAACCGACGATCCGGAAAACTTGACGGATAACATGGACAAGCTATTCGAAACGATCATCGAGCATGTGCCACCACCGCCAGTAGAAGAGAATAAACCTTTCCAGATGCAAGTTTCACAGTTGGATTACTCCAGCTATCTGGGTGTGATCGGTATTGGCCGGATCAAACAAGGTGTGGTGAAAACTAATTCTCCAGTTACGGTGATTGATACCGAAGGCAAAACCAAAAACGGTCGTATTGGCAAAGTGTTTGGTTTCAAAGGCTTGGAACGAATCGAAGTTGACGAAGCCAAAGCAGGTGACATCGTCGCAATTACCGGTATGGATGAGCTGTTTATCTCGGATACGATTTGTGACCGCGAAGCCGTTGAAGCGCTGCCACCATTGACGGTAGACGAGCCTACTGTGACCATGACATTCCAGGTTAATACGTCTCCGTTCGCAGGACAGGAAGGTAAGTTTCTTACTTCACGCCAGATTCGAGATCGTTTACAAAAAGAGTTGCTGCATAATGTGGCACTGCGGGTCGAAGATACCGAAGACCCTGAAAAGTTTAAAGTATCTGGGCGCGGTGAACTGCATTTGTCGGTTCTGCTTGAAAACATGCGTCGTGAGGGCTTTGAGTTAGCGGTTTCTCGCCCTGAAGTAATCTATAAAGAGGTCGATGGTGAGACTCATGAGCCGTTTGAGAGCTTAACTGTAGATATTGATGAGGAAAATCAAGGTGCCGTCATGCAGGCGCTACAAGAACGAGGCGGTGATCTGCAAAGCATGGCGCCGGATGGCAAAGGTCGTGTTCGACTGGATTTTAGTATTCCATCGCGCGGACTGATCGGTTTCCAGACTGAGTTTATGACGTTAACGTCTGGTTCTGGCTTGATTTATCATATTTTCGATAAGTACGCGCCTAAGAAACAAAAAGCCTATGGTCAGCGTAAGAACGGTGTGCTGATTTCGAACGGCACAGGTAAAGCCCTTGGTTTCGCCATTTTTAATCTTCAAGATCGCGGTAAAATGATGATCGGCCCATCGCAGATGGTGTACGAAGGCCAGGTGGTCGGTGTGCATTCGCGCGATAACGATTTGACTGTGAACCCGCTCAAAGGCAAACAGCTAACCAATGTGCGTGCATCTGGTAAAGATGACGCAATTCAACTGGTGCCACCTGTTCGACACACTCTTGAATCAGCGTTGGAGTTTATCGACGATGATGAGTTGGTTGAAATCACACCTGAGAGCATTCGAATTCGCAAGCGATTCTTGTTGGAGCATGAGCGTAAGCGAGCGAGTCGCGAAGCCAGTTAAGGGTAGATTCCGGCCATGGTTATTTACGATCTAATTTGCGATGCAAATCACGCCTTTGAAGGATGGTTCAAAGGTGCCGATGATTTTACTCAGCAATTGGAACAAGGCATGGTCTCGTGTCCGGTCTGTGACTCGCAGGCCATAACCAAAAAGCTTGCCGCGCCCAAGATTTCACGCGGGGCGGCGTCGCCTCAGGCGCACATTGCTGCTGGTGGAGGTTCTGCCGAAGCCTTCAGCAAATTGCAGGATATGCTCGGTCGCGTACACGACTTTATCGAAAAGAATTTCGAGGATGTCGGCAACCGTTTCGCGGAAGAAGCACTGAGCATTCACCGTGGTGAACGCGAAGAAGGGAATATTCGTGGTATTGTCAGTCAGGATGAGTTGGAGGAGCTGGCGGAAGAGGGCGTCAGTGCAATGCGTCTTCCACCAAAGCCAATCAATAAGAAAAAGTTGAACTAACGAATTTCGACCCAAGCCATTGTTTGACTGAATGACGAACATATGGGACTGTCGGAAACTGCCTGGCACATTGCTTCTAGGTAAACAACACGTCGGCAAGACGATAATACGCGTTCCTTTATTTGCTTAGGCTGTCGAAACTATTTGCTTAGGCTGTCGAAACTAGGTCGAATGGAATACATTGTTGACTGTTGTCGTGCGTCATTTAACACGCTAGAGCGTGCTGCGAATTAGCCCAACAACAACGCCCTCAATCGCAAAGCTTTGTGATTGCAGGTCAACTTCGATTGGATCGTAGTCGTCGTTTTCAGCAACTAGAGACACGGTTGCACCGTGGCGAAAATAACGTTTGACCGTGACGTCATCCCCAATTCGTGCGACCACAATTTGATTGTTTTGTGCCGTGTTGGTTTTTTTAATTGCCAGTAGGTCGCGTTCAAAAATGCCGGCATTGACCATACTGTCGCCACGCACTTTCAATAGGAAATCAGCTGAATCGGCAAACAAGCTCTGATCGACATTGACATACTGTTGCACATGTTGAGTCGCAAAAATAGGCGCGCCAGCGGCAACGTCACCGATCACAGCCAAGCTGTGATTGAACTCGCCGACGGGAACCAATTCTGCCTGCTCATGCAGGTAACCATCATCATTACGCGCTTGCTGGCGAATGAAAATACCCCGCGACGTACCAGATTTGAGCTCGATATGGCCTTTTTTGTCTAGCGCTTTGAGGTGATCCTCAGCTGCATTGGGTGAACGAAAACCAAAGTGATTGGCGATCTCGACTCGAGTAGGCGGAGCGCCGTTAGCGTTCATGCGGTCCAAAATGAAATCAAAGATTTCTTGCTGGCGCTTGGTTAAGGGTTTGAGATCTGACGTTTTCATAACGACAGTCTAGCAATACACTGTTTTAATATCCAGTGTTTTTTGATGCAACTTACTTTGCTCGGTCCTTGAGCGTGCTTCGATTTCTACTCAGGTGCGGTTTCGGTAAGTGATTCGACCTTTTGTTAGGTCATATGGGGTCAGTTCAACGGTCACACGGTCTCCGCGCAAAATACGAATGTAGTTCTTACGCATTTTTCCGGAGATATGTGCGTGCACCACGTGCCCGTTTTCCAGTTCCACTTTAAATTCTGTGTTGGGTAGGGCGTCAATGACGGTCCCTTCCATTTCGATTTGATCTTCTTTAGCCACAGTTAAATCGATTCTCTCTTGTTAATTCGTGTTGGTTCTCATTGAATGGTGTATTTGCTACCGGTGCGAGTCATACAGTATGCCAACGCCGGACAAAATCGGGGGTATCATGCCCGAACTCGCCTTATAAATAAAGCGTTTGTAAGAGATTTCAATGGCTTGCGGTTTAGTTAGAGCTCGAGTTCCTGCCACTTGCGGTCGATATGACCCTGCAACGGCTTGAATTTTCGTTTGTAGTCCATTTTTTGCGAACCATCGATCCAATACCCGAGGTAGACAAATGGAATATCTCGTATCTTGCACAGCTTGACCATGTAGAGAATGGCGTAGGTGCCTAGGCTACGCTTGTACTGGTCTGGGTCGAAAAACGTGTAGACCGCTGAAATTCCTCCCTCGAACTGATCGAGTACACTGATACCGATCAGTTGGTCTTGAGCCCAGAAACACAAAAATTTTGATTTTGAAAAATAGGAGTCGATAAACCCGATGTATTTGTCTGGGTCTTCGTCGCACATACTGCTTTCAGGGTGGCGATGTCGCTGATATTTCAGATATAGCTCAAAGTGCGCCAGATCAAAGCGAACGTCTTCTAAAGTCACAGTGAGGTCTTGATTCTTGTTCCAAACACGTTTTTGACTGCGCGATGGCTGGAAACGCTGCGTAGGAATACGGACTGAAACGCAGGCATTGCAATCCGGACATTTGGGAGCGTACAACATATCGCCACTGCGTCGGAACCCGGATCGAGACAGCATAGTGAATAGGTTGCTATCAACGAGATGGTCGGGATCAACTAGGATGGATGCACTTTTTTTGCCCTCCAGATATGGACAGTCGTCAACGACCGTTTCGAACAAACGAATTGGGTTGTGTGCATTGCTCATAGCGTAGTTATAACATTCTGTGTCAGAAACTGCTCGAATCCATCGAAATAATTTTTATTTGCTTGATGGATGTCCACTTCGTCGAGCTGATGCAAAAAGTCTGTTCGGGCTATTTCGCGCGCACCAAGACTGGCAAGGTGTGGGCTACTCACTTGGCAGTCGATCAATTTAACGCCGCGGTGCTGAAGCCACCGTGTGAGGCTGAATAGGGCGATTTTTGATGTATCACGTTCGTTGCTGAACATGCTTTCACCAAAAAACACATGATTTAAAAGCAAACCGTATAAGCCACCGACCAGCGTGTCGTCACGCCAGATTTCTATGGAGTGCGCGTAGCCAAGGTGATGTAGCTCGGTATAAGCTTGCTGCATTTCCCGCGTGATCCAGGTTTCCTGTTCGGCCTGATTCGGTGGATTGCCACGCAGTGCACAAGCATTGATGACGTTTACGAATTGTTGGTTGGCCGTGACGCGGTACAGGTGCTTACGCACAGTTTTTCGCAGGCTGCGTGACAACTTAAACTCGCTAGGAAACAGCACCATGCGCGGGTCTGGTGACCACCAGAGGATTGGTTGTCCTTGGTTGAACCAGGGAAAGATACCTTGCGCGTACGCCGACACCAGCATGCTGGGCGATAGATCGCCGCCCATGGCCAGTAAGCCGTCTTTGCTGGCGGTATCAACGTCTGGAAAACGATACAAGTCGACCATGCGCGCTATTTTCGTGTGGCTTTAAACGGAGAATGCTGACTTAACATCGTTTGGTATTCTTGAATATGGTGCTGTTCTTCATTAAGAAATTCGTCTACCGCGTCATAGAAGCGCGGATCGCGTAGCCAGTGTGCAGAATAGGTGGTGACGGGTTCCAGGCCCCGTGCCAGCTTATGTTCACCCTGCGCGCCAGCTTCAAAACGGGCGTAACCGTGCTGAATGCACCAATCAATGGCCTGATAGTAACAAGTTTCAAAATGTACGCTGTGTAAATCGTGCGTTGTTCCCCAGTAGCGACCGAAGAGCGTGTCATCGCTTTTAAAATAGAGTCCGCCAGCGACCACTTGATCTTCATGTTGCGCTAACAAAATGAGAGTTTGGTGGCTGAAATTATCCACCAGGTAATGAAAGAAATCTCGGTTCAAGTAACTTTGGGCACCATAACAGTGTACGGTTCGAAGGTAAAAGTCGAACATCTGATCCGCGGCCCGAGGCGTCAGATCCGCCTGCGTGACCCAGCGATACTGAATCCCCGCTTCGGAGACCCGCCGTCGTTCGCGTCGGATATTCTTTCGCTTTTTGGAACTCAACTGGTCTAGAAAGTGGTCAAACGAGGTGTAATCACGGTTTTGCCAGTGAAACTGGGTGCTGTGGCGTGCCAGTAAGCGTTGATTTTTATAGCTATCCAACTGGGACGGGTCACAAAATAAACAGTGAAAACTCGACATCTGTGCCGCTTCGGCTAAAGACAGTGCATGCTTGATCATGGTGTCAGCAATTTCGACCGGATTTGAGCCAGATGCGGTTAAAAACCGTTCGCCTGTAGCTGGTGTAAACGGAACCGCGTTGCTCAGTTTGGGGTAGTAATGAAGTCCATTTCGGTGGAAAGCGTCAGCCCACGCCCAGTCAAAAATATACTCGCCGTAGGAGTGCGATTTAACGTATAGCGGCATCGCCCCGAGCAGTCTAGTTTGACTGGTGTCCTGGTAGACAGCCAGATGAGATGGTTGCCAACCAGCGTCCGGTGACACGCAGCCGGTCGCTTCTAACCCCAGCAGAAATTCGTGTCGCATAAACGGATTGTTGGATTCCAGCATAGCATTCCATTGGACTGCGTCTATCTCCGCGATGCTGGTGTGAACTTCTAACTGCATAATCGATTAATGCGATGGTTCGCTATATACTCTCGGCTAGCCGTGAAAGGCAGCTTGTCATTCCACGATTGTAAACGTAGACACGAACGATACCGCATGAGTAGTGAAATTAATATTGGCCTGGCACAAATCAACGTGACGGTCGGTGCCATCGAGAAGAATGTAGACCAGATTATTCAATTTGCTGACCGAGCGCGGGATGAGCTAGCTTGTAATTTGATGGTGTGTTCCGAATTGGTGTTAACCGGGTATCCGCCAGAGGATCTTCTCATGCGTCCTGGTTTTAACACGCGTGTGCAGTCTCAATTAGCGCGATTGTGCGAGGCTGTGTCGGGAATTGATCTTGTGGTTGGCTACCCAAAAAAAACGTCGGCAGGCCTGTTCAATATGTGTGCGCTGATTGCGGATGGCAAAATCGTGCAGGAATACGCCAAGATCAAACTCCCAAACTACAGCGTGTTTGACGAGGTGCGTTATTTTGCAGCGGGCGAGTCGGCCGTTGTGGTGGATTATCGTGGCATTAAACTAGGACTCACGGTGTGCGAAGATATTTGGCATGACGGGCCGATTGAAGCTGCCGTAGCAGAAGGGGCCGAATTGATAATCAATATCAATGGTTCGCCTTATCATGCCAATAAAATTCCCGAGCGGCGTAGTGTTGTTTGCGCCCGCTCGAAAGCCACCAAGACACCGGTTATTTATGTCAATCAGGTTGGTGGTCAAGACGAGTTGGTGTTTGACGGTGCTTCGTTTGTCACTGATCAGCAAGGTGAAGTTGTGCACCAAATGGCCAGCTTTGAAGCTGCGCTGAGTAAGGTCGCAGTAACCCGTCACGGCGCGGTCGTCACTGTGACGGGATCAGAAATGATTGCTCAGCAGCCGCGCCTTGAGAGTATTTACAACGCCTTGGTGCTTGGTGTGCGCGATTACGTGCAGAAAAATGGCTTTAGTGGAGTGGTCATCGGCCTGTCCGGAGGGATCGATTCAGCACTGACCACCACGATTGCGGTGGATGCATTAGGCAAAGAGAATGTTGATGTCATCATGATGCCGTTTCGCTACACGTCGGATATCTCTAAAGAAGACGCGCATCTAGAGGCAGCCGCGTTAGGCATTACCTATCATGTTGTCTCGATCGAACCGATGTATGACGCGATCGTGCAGCAAGTTGCGCCATTGTTTAACGGCGCCGAAGCCGATACAACGGAAGAGAATATTCAGGCGCGCTGTCGTGGGCTTACGTTAATGGCGTATTCAAACAAGACTGGTAAGATGGTCTTAACCACTGGCAATAAGAGTGAAATGTCGGTTGGATACGCCACTTTGTACGGTGATATGGTCGGTGGTTACAATGCGATTAAAGACGTGCCCAAGACGTTGGTCTATGAACTGGCAGGGTATCGTAACTCAGTGTCGCCCGTGATTCCTGAACGAGTGATTACGCGCGAGCCATCGGCCGAGCTTCGACCGGATCAAATCGACACCGATAGTTTGCCGCCCTATGATATTTTGGACCCGATTCTGGAGTTGTACGTTGAGCAGGATTGTCCTCCGGCTGACATTGTTGCGCGTGGCTTTGCACGCGAGTACGTAGAACAGGTGATTCGTATGGTTGATCGAAACGAGTATAAACGACGTCAGGCGGCGCCAGGTGTGCGCATAACTAAACGCGCATTTGGTCGAGATCGCCGATATCCGATTACATCGGGTTTTCGACCGCAGGTGGATTGGTAGTCCGTTGAGTTCAGCGAAGGCGACAATCTGAAACGGCGCGCCTGTCTAGAGGGATTCGAGTTGATAAATAAAGAGTCATGGAGCAATGTCATGACTCTCTCGGTCCTTGATTTTCTCAGTCAGCGAACGGGTTCATGCGACTGAAAAACCCTTTTTCTTTCTTAAACGGTTCTTTCTGATTATTAGGAAAGTTGGTCAGAAGCACTTGGTGCGTGCTCGCTGCAAGGTCGTCTAGTCCCATTTCCACATACGCTTTTTCCATTAACAACAATGCGCCTTCAACAGCGGGCGTTGTTTCGTAGGCATAAATAATATTTTTGCAGCGATTAACCGTTGCAACGTAGGTCTGGTTGTCAAAGTAAAACTGGGCGATGGCCAATTCACGTTCAGCCAAAGAATTTCGGATAAACAGAATACGCTGTTTCGCATCCTCGGCATATATGCTGTTCGGGTAGCGTTTGATCAACTCTTCGAACGCCTGCTGTGAATCACGATAGGGTTTGGGGTCGCGGATGGATTCTTCGCCACCTTTAACGAAGCGATCTATGGCGGACTGCTTTTTCTCAAAGCTTGCCACACCTTTCATGTAGTAGGCGTAATCCACGTTCTTATGCGTTGGGTAGAGTTTGATGAAATTGTCTGCGGCTTCGACCGCTTTCTCGACTTGCCCAGTTTTATCAAACGCAAAGATCATGTCCAGCTTGGCCTGTTCGGTATATTCACCGTAGGGAAAATTCGCTTCCAAAATCTGGTAGTTCTGAATTGCAAAGTTATAGTTGCCGCGGTCCAAAGCAAGCTTTGCCTTGGCATAGAGTTCTTCAACTTGTTGCAGCGCTAACTCTTGATCCGATGGCTCAGTTTTATTAGAGGCGCAGCCGATGACCATCACTGCCAGGCTGACGACCAGCCCGATCCGAGCCAAGGCCGAAAATGGCCTGCTAGCAGTTCGAACCAACGTTCGAAAACTGGTTGCAGAGAAGGCGAAATTTCGTACAGTTAAAACGCTCATGTGATTTCATATATGAGTTATGATGCAATCATTAAGGATAACGCGAATCCACCAATCAGAGAAGAAAAATTAGGTTGCTTCTCTGTTAGAAAAGTCAGGTTTGATTCCGACCATGTTAATTCCAGATCAGAGCATTACAGTCGTTAAATAAAATTATATGAACAACAGCGACGCTGTCGGCGACAGCACTAAATTCGAGTTCACGATTCCAGATCAACTGTATGGGCAGCGTGTGGACAAAGCCTTGGCGACGTTGTGCGAGGGCCATTCTCGCAGCACAGTTCAGACTTGGATAAAACAAGGTCTGGTTTCGATCGATGAGGAGACGCCACGTCAGAAAGACAAAGTTTATGGCGGGGAACACGTGGAGATCGACGTGCCCGAGATTCGACAAGGCGAATGGGAACCCCAGAATATTTCGCTTGATATCGTATTTGAAGACGACGACATGCTGGTGATTAACAAGCCAGCAGGTTTGGTTGTACACCCTGGTGCAGGTAACCCAGACGGCACTTTACTGAATGCTTTGTTATACCACTTTCCGAATAATCGAAGCCTTGCCAGGGCTGGGATTGTGCACCGATTAGATAAGGACACTTCAGGATTGATGGTGGTGGCGAAAAGTGAGGCTGCACGGCTTGGATTGATTGATCAACTGGTGGACCACTCTCTGCACCGCGAGTACCTGGCGATGGTCAATGGACGCGTGATTTCAGGAAATACTGTCGAAGAACCGATTGGTCGAGATAAGCATGATCGACGTAAAATGACGGTGAGTATGATGGGCAAGGAGGCCGTAACGCATTATCGAGTTGATGAGCGATTTCGGAATCATACCTTGCTGCGTGTGCAGCTCGAAACTGGGCGTACGCATCAAATTCGCGTGCATATGGCCTATGTCGGGTTTCCGTTGGTCGGGGATCCGGTCTACGGTCGTCGGCTCGGCATTCCAGCCGATAGCCACCCGGATCTAGAGGCGGCATTACGCAGTTTTAGACGTCAGGCACTGCATGCCACGCGTATCGAGTATCAACACCCGATTCATGGTGAGCTCCAGTCTTGGCAACGTGATCTGCCTGAGGATATGCAAACATTGGTTGCCGCCTGTACAGCGGATTATGAATAAGCGATTGGTGCAGTGAGTATTCAAATTGAAACGCCGTCGTGGAATGCGCCCGCACAGGTTAAGGCGCTTAGCACGTTGCGAGTAGGTGGGCAAAGCCGAGGTGTCTATGCGTCATTGAATCTAGCAGACTATGTTGGGGATGACGATAGCGCAGTGACTCGCAACCGGGCACTGCTGGCGAGCGTAGTCGGGTTGCCACAAAACCCGAACTGGCTACAGCAGGTTCATGGTACGCAGATCATCGATTTTGACCGTACGAAGACGGGCTCTGCAAGGCACGAAGCGGATGGCGCGACTACCACGACACACAGTGTGGTGTGCGCGGTGCAGACGGCAGATTGTCTGCCGTTATTAATGACCAACCGGCAAGGGACTCGGGTCGCTGCGGTGCATGTGGGCTGGCGTGGAATGGCGGCTGGTATTATTGAAAATGCGGTGGCGAAAATGCGCAGCGAAACGCGCGATATCTTGGTCTGGGCTGGGCCGTGTATCGGCGCTGCAGCGTTTGAAGTTGGTGTGGAAGTTCAGGCGCAATTGCGTGGTCCAGCGGCCGCTTACCGACCGGCGAGCAGCAACGATAAAGTGTACGCTGATTTACGAGCTCTAGCCGGTGACCGTTTACTGAAGCTTGGTGTAACCCAGTATTTCTGTAGTGAGTCCTGCACCTATCAACAGGATAATGCTTTTTTTTCGTACCGGCGTGACGGGCAATGTGGTCGCATGGCGAGTTTAATCTGGATTCAGCCGTGAAAAAAACACTGTTTCGACCACTTTTATTGCGTGAGGTATTGCCCTCGGCCATCTTAATTACCGTCCTTGGCATGTTGATTTGCTGGTGGCTGACTAATCCATGGAGCTTGTCTGGGCGCTTGGGTGTATTCGCTCTCCCTGCGGGTCTGTTCGCCGGTATCTTGCTCTATGGCGCGTGTTTATGGCTTACCCGTAGTCCATGGTTGGATGTGCCTTCGGTACGGCAACTAAACCAGCTACTGCATACTTTGTTTCAAGGATTTACCTGGCGCGATATTATGATTGTGTCATTGTTGGCCGGTGTTGGTGAAGAGCTATTAGTGCGTGGTGCTCTCCAAAGTTGGCTAATTTCCATCACAAACCCTGTAGTTGGCATCGTGATGGCGTCCATTATCTTTGGCTGTATGCACTGGTTGAGTTATACCTATGTCATTGCAACCTTCGTGCTCGGTGTTTTATTTGGTCTTGGCTTGTTCTTCACTGAGAGTATTGTGTTTGTGATCGCAGCCCATACCGCTTACGATATTCTGGCGTTTTATGTGATTGTAAAACGCCCAGAACTGCTCGGTCTGAAGACCGAGGAAAACCGGAATGTGCTCCCCATTAAAGAGCACATTTAACGCCATTGATGCCGGTTAGGAT
This sequence comes from Arenicella chitinivorans, assembly GCF_014651515.1. Lineage (NCBI taxonomy): Bacteria > Pseudomonadati > Pseudomonadota > Gammaproteobacteria > Arenicellales > Arenicellaceae > Arenicella > Arenicella chitinivorans. The sequence continues at coordinate 78,987 of NZ_BMXA01000006.1, read as the reverse complement.
GCGGATTTTCTGGCTTCTGCCTCGCAAACCGCCGCGGTAAAGATGACGTCGGTTGAACTGTTTAGCGCAGTTTCAGCGGAATCCTGAACTACGCCGATAATAAACCCGACGCCGACCACCTGCATGGCGACATCATTGGGAATGTTGAACAGACTGCATGCCAGCGGAATCAGCAACAAGGAGCCGCCGGCTACGCCAGACGAACCGCAAGCACCAACGCTGGCGAGAATCGAAAGCAGCAACGCGGTGGTCAAGTCGACCTCGATGCCCAGTGTGTTGACGGCAGCTAGAGTCATGATCGTGATGGTAATAGCCGCGCCAGCCATGTTGATAGTGGCACCCAAGGGTATCGAAACCGAGTAAGTATCCTCATCCAGATCGAGCTTTTTGCATAAATTCAGATTGACTGGAATATTGGCCGCCGAACTTCGTGTGAAAAAGGCGGTGATACCGCTTTCTCGCAGCGCCCGGAATACCAGGGGATAGGGGTTTTCGCGTAGTTTGCTAAAGACAATGATTGGGTTCACGATCAGCGCCACGATTAGCATGGCACTAACCAGCAGCATCAACAGTTGAGTGTAACCCAATAGGCTCTCAATGCCGGTTTGTGACACCGTGCCAGCGACCAGGCCAAAAATACCGATGGGCGCGAGTTGAATGACAAACTGCACGATACCAGTAACGGCGTCGCTAATGTCATGCATAACCGTTTTCGTCTGTTCAGCGGCGCTGCGCAGCACTAAACCAATTCCGATTGCCCACGCAAGGATAGCGATGTAATTGCCGGTGAGGAGCGCGTTCACGGGGTTGTCGACCAGTCGGAATAACAATGATTGCAGAATCTCAGTGATTCCTTGCGGGGCATTGGTGGTGGTTTCTGTGGTTACCAGAGATAATTCGGTTGGAAACAGAAAACTAAGGATTACTGCGACCGTCGCTGCTGCAAACGTGCCGATGAAGTACAGCAGAATGATCGGGCGCATATGTGTGGACGCATCCGCTCGCTGATTTGCTATCGAGGAAATAACCAAGATAAAAATCAGGATCGGTGCAACCGCTTTCAAAGCATTTACAAACAGCTGGCCGAAGATATGGGCTGTTTTGCCGATTTCCGGAGAAATCAATGCAACACCCGTGCCGAGAACGATACCAATTAGAATCCGAAGCACCAGGCTGGTGCTGGTCCATCTGGCATACAATGAGGGGGAAGTGGTCATAATGTTGTAGGTGGAATGTGGTTATTATTGTTGTCTGGCAACGCAACTTGGCGTGCTTAGGCCAGTTCTTTTTTCCAAAGCACATCGGGCTGTCCAAGTGCTTGATTTATGATGCGGGCAGCGACGAAAAGTAGATCAGAAAGACGGTTTAGGTACTGCCTGGTGGTGTCGCAAACCGGCTCCAGCTGATGCAAGCTGATCAAGTCACGTTCTGCGCGTCGGGCGACCGCCCGAGCCATATGGCAGATCGCGGCAGCTTCACTGCCACCGGGCAAAATAAAGTCCTTCAATGGCTCGACTTGGGTATTGAACTCATCAATGCGCTGCTCTAATCGCGCTACTTTATCTGCGGTGATGAAGCTCTGGCCAGGCATGCTGATCTCACCGCCAATATTAAATAAATCATGTTGAATTGCGGTCAATAACTCTGTGAGCGCTGCGTCGTCGAGCTTACAAATTAACAGACCAAGTAAGCTGTTTAACTCATCCACAGATCCCATCGCGTGCATGCGCGCATGGTTTTTCGCCACGCGCTCACCGCCGCTCAGCCCCGAAGTCCCATCGTCACCAGTTCGTGTATAAAGTTTGCTAAGACGATTTCCCAAAATGGTCTCCTAAGTAGTGGATATATTTATTAGTTTTGGTATGCATAAGATTGGCTTTGCGGATCATGGATTGGCAAAGAGAGTGAGAATATCACGCCATCGGAGCTCAACAAATTGCGAGCAATGACATCGCCGCCGTGAAAGCTGGCAATCAGTTTAACAATGTACAACCCCATTCCTAAACTGATTTTCTGTGCGTCTTTGCGCCCCAAGGAAACCAGCGGTTCAAAAATCCGCTCGGCCATGCCTTCTGGTAGTCTGGAACCCTGATTAATGATGTCGATCTGTGCAAAGTTGTCCAAGCGTCGCAGTTTAAACACAATCGCGGTATCCGGTGCAGCAAAATCAATCGCATTGTCGACCAGTTTGTCCAGTGCCTGGGCGATGTAGTCTGGCGCGATTTCCACCATGATCGGGCGCGAATGAATAAGCACTTCAAACCGTTGCTCGGGGTTAGAGAAAGAGTAGCCATCGACATAGTTTTCGATCAGCTCGATCAAGTCAACCGTCTCACGCGTTTCCGACTGCATGGCTTGTTCAAGATTGGCGGCCTCGGTCAGGTTGCGCAGAATCATGCCAATCCGGTTCAGACCGTTTTTCGCGCGTTCCATGTATTTGCTGTTTGCTGACTCGGGTATTTCTTCTGACAAATTGTGTAGCGAGGAATTCACGACATTTAACGGGTTGCTGACTTCGTGCGCCAGTGTGTCTGGCAGGCCGCGCAAATAGCTGGTGTACTGCGATAAGCGCCCCAACATATTACTGACAGATCGTGATAAATCACCAATTTCATCACCCGATTTGGCTTCTGCGTTGAGACGTTGGTGTACGATCCGTCCGTCACGATCGATCGCCGTTTCAGTCGCGTTGCGAAGCCGGCGAATACGGACAGTCAAGCGAGAGGCAAAGATCAGCAGGGCAGTGGCCACGGTGATCAGAACTAACAGCGTGACGCTGATGACGTTTTCCAGTGTTTCACGCTGTTGTCGCAGCACTTGGTTGGTACTTTGTTCCACCACCACGGCACCGAGTATGCCGTCACCGAGAAAAATCGGATGGGCCGACATGAGAATGGTGCTTTGTTTATCGAGCGATGGGCGTCGGTCCGAAGAGATGCTGCCACTTAAGGCGTCCTGTAAGATTTTGTCGTTGCGCTCCTCGATGCTGCGGTCAGCCAGTTCGCTGCTGGGTTGTTCGATGATATAGGTGAAGATTGTTTGCAGCGCAGAGCTATAGTAGTAACGCACCATTTGCCACACGTAATCTAGTCCTGTCTCGTTGCTCGGTTTATCAATCTCGGGATCATTGACCTCGGTGACCAGATTGCCTACCACGGTGCGCACGCGCTTGTCTTTGTTAAACACCCAGATTCGAGTTTCAGCGCGATCAAGCCCTTTAAGAATCTTGGTGATACGTGGCGACTCGACCAACAGTTTCGACAGCTCGTCGTTCTCGCTTTGGGGCGTGGTTGGAACTGTTGCCGCGATGGTACGCGACTCTGGGTCATCAACATCCACAACCATCATGCTGATCCGAGTGTCGGAAGAGAGCATGAAACGTGGAATTCGTAGTTCGACGTTGTAGCCGTCGTCGGTCAGACTCAATTCCGCTGCTAGATCGTAATTCGGTTCCCCACTGATCGGGTACTGCCACGCTTGATCCATGAGGTAGATGCTCATTCGCCCTGGCTCTCGTGCAATCAAGGTGTAGCGCTTCGGGCTACTGCCGGGGTCCTGCAGGGTCAATCGAATATGGTCAGCGGCATCGACCCGCAGAAATTTTTTCGGTCGTAAAAGAACATGATCATCGAGCACTTCGAATAGGGCATAGATAAAGTTCCCGCGATACCCCAGTGTGTGTTTGACCTCGATGACATTGTCAGAGGCGATCGGTTGTTCACCTGGAGTCGGAAGAAACTGTTCTGCTTGTTTCGCTGCCTCGCCCCAGTCGCTCAAATCGCCGTTCAGGTTAATGTAGTTTGGTAACGGAGCGGCGTAAATCTCGTTGTCGTCTAGATTGCTGGGGTCTATCTGTGATTCTTCATTAAACAGCTCTGGTCGATCGTGCAACACTGTCGCCACCGCGCGTGAGGTTAGACTCAACGCTTGCTCTTGACCAGTGAGTAGATAGGTCTTCATTTCTCGGACGTACTGATACGACATCCACGGGATGAGCAACAGCAGCATGCCGACCAGCAGCAATTTGGTGCGAATGGAAAAACCAGTGCGAATTTTCACGTTCGTTTACCCGTCGGTATTCCATTTATAGCCAACTCCGAACACGGTTTGGATGTGTTTAAAGTTTGGGTCTATCTCTTTGAATTTATTTCGTATTCGACGAATGTAGCCATTGATCGTATTACGCTCAACATAGCTTTGCCGCGTAATGGTCATCATATTCTCATAGGTTTTAACGTGACCTGGGTGACGGGCCATCGACTCAATCAACCAGAACTCAGTTAATGTTAGACTCAGCTCTTTACCTTTCCAGCGAATCGACATGCTGTCTTCATTGATCTCCAGATCGTTAATCACCATGGCGTTGTTGCGCTGATTGGTCTCTGGGCCGAGTGCAAGGCTGTCTACAATACGAAACAAGGAGTTAATCCGGACGCTCAAGTATTGCATATTCAGGGGTTTTGTAAGGTAGTCCCATGCGTCTAGACGTAAGCCGGAAACTCGATCAATGTCGGTATCACGTGCAGTAAGAAAGATGATTGGTAACGTCGGTGAGAGAGCCCTGAGGTCGCGACACAAGTCGAAGCCGCCATCCATCTCATTTTCGAGCATGATGTCGAGTATCGCAAGGTCGGGCATATTGCTGCGCATGCCGGATAGTGCTTCCCGCCGGTTCGCGTACGTGTCGACCAGGTACCCAGATTTCTCAAGGGCGTCGCGGTAGTTTTCACGCTGATCAAAATCGTCTTCAACGATTGCTACTTTTCTGGCCATGGTTATGAATGTGTTGCGGTGGTTAGCTGAGAATTTTAAAGCGAGTAATTCGCATTCATAGAGGCGGTATTTTGCACTAAAACGCAGTCTTTATGGGGGTTGACAGTCAATACCATATTTTTACCACTAGTTTATCCCGAATTCGTCATTCCTAAGGAGTTTAATGCATATATCGGAAAACGAGAAAAGCATTCCAAAATAAAAACATTGCTTGCTAACACGTATTTTCGGTTCAGTATCCATTGTTGAAGAGATCGAGTGTCGCAGAGTTGCGCAAGAGAGAAGTCGTATGAGCCATCAAGTTTTTGTACCCGTAACAGATGATTTAATTTACAACCACCCTGAGCAAATTGAGGGGCCATTGGTACCGTATACCGTAGGTATGGAGTGCCACGAATGGTTGTCGATTGAGATTAACCCAGACGAAACGATTCCTGTGGTCTCGGCCGCGGCTTCGGCGCGTACGGCCAATTTGCGATTAGCGTACAGCGCTTAAATCGCCTCCGACATAGTTTTCAGCGCTGCTGCTTCGCGCGGCAGCGTGAAATCTTTGATGTCAAGGGATTGAGCGACACGTGGCACACTCTTAACTGTGCCAAACACGTTTACACGCAGACTAATCTACAGGCCAGGGAAGCACATGGCCTTAAGCCAGAATTGCTCGGCTAAAAGATAAATTTTAATCCGTTTCAGATGTGCCTCGCTGCACCTTGATAAAGGGCAGGTAGGCATGCCAGTCCAGCGCAAATGATCGGTGCTGGTAGGCGCCATTGGCGAGCGCTTGATAGTGGGGGCGTAATTCTTCTATTCGTTGGATCAAGCTGGTGATTGACGTCAGTAAATAGTTGATGTCGTCGACCGTGGAATACAACGCTAGGCTAACCCGAACCATCCCTCGTTTTAGGTTGATGTAATTTTCCTGTTCTGAGTCAGCGATTCCGGTTAAATCCAGTTCCCATAATTGCTCTTTGAGCAGGCTGCTTACATACGGGTGGGCACAAAAGCACTCATTACGCACCGCGATGCCATAGTAATCACTTAAAACGGCGGCAACTAAGCCGTGATCGATGCCGTTGATATTAAAAGCTACTGCACCGCGGCGTTCGAGTCGAGGGTCCGCGTAAATACACATGCCTGGCACTTGTGATAAGCCATCGATTAACTGCGTCATCAAGCGCTTCTCCTCGCCAGCGATATTGTGCATACCGAAGGTCTTGAGCTCTTGCAGTACGCTGGCCAGGGCGATAGCGCCAACGATGTTGGGCGTGCCGGATTGCTCGCGTTGCGGATAAGCAGATGATAATTCGTAATCGTAGTAGCCCACTGTGTTCACCGAACCGCCACCAAGGTCTTGTTCTGGTAAGGACTGCAACACAGATTTGCGTGCCACGAGTACGCCAGGTGAGCAAGGTGTGTAGGCTTTGTGCCCTGAGAAGGCAAAGAAGTCAGGCTGCCATTGGTCCAGCTCAGTCGGCATATGTGTCACGCACTGGGCGCCATCGACCAAAACCAGTATGTCGTGTTGATGTGCGAGTTCACAAATCTCACCGATCGGATTACACACTCCGGTGACATTGCTCACTGCAGACACGGCAATGTAGTTGACCCGACCCGCGTATTCAGAGCAGAGCGCTTGAAGCGCCGCAATATCTGTGGCACCGCTATGTGCCCCTGTGCCGCTCAGCGGTAAATGTACGATGTTGAAATCCGGATGACGATGTGGCAAATCATTCGCGTGGTGTTCCATGGAGGAAACAAACACCACGTCTTTGTCTGGTCGTGCCGCTCGCAAGCCTCGGGCTACGCGATTTGTCGCTGCGGTGGTGCCGGTACCGGTGAAAATGCTGGTAAAAACCGCGGGATCGGCGCCAACAAAATTTAGTACGGTATCGTGCGCCCAGGCCAGCGCATGCGTACTGATTTTTGCCGACTGGTGCACATAGCTGTGTGTGTTGGAATAGTGCGGCAGCATGGCCTGGATGGTGTCCATTGCCATTTTGGCAGGCAGTGGTGACGCGGCGCTGTCGAAGTGGATACGCCGCCGCGTCTGACCGTCGGCGCAAGGATAGCGTGTATCAAGGCCAATGAATTTCAGTTGCGTTTGCATGGCGCGATTATACGTCGCCTTGGCAAGCCGGTCGATGTTTGCGTATGATGTAGCCTTCAAAAATAACTCCACGATAATCTTCATGAAAAAAACTATTCTGGCAGCATGCATCCTAAGCTTGACGGCGACTGCATGTAATCAATCCGACGCACCAGTAAAGGATCAGGTAATGAGTGAGGTTGAAGCGACTGAAACAACGGCGAGTGACGCCACGGCAAATGAAACTGCACCTGTCACCTCGGAGAATCCGTTTTATCAGCCTAGTTCGCTGTATATGTCGTATCCCCCCTTTGACCAAATCCAAAACGAGCACTATTTGCCTGCGTTTGAAAAGGGTATGCGCGAACACTTGCAGGAGATTGAAGAAATTGCGACGAATTCTGAGCCTGCAACCTTCGAAAACACCTTCATCGCAATGGAAAAGAGCGGTGAGTTACTGAGCCGAGTGTCGCGCGTATTCTTTGCTCTGAGTTCCGCGCACACCAACGACGAGATAAAAAAAGTGCGCTCGGAAGTGGCCCCCAAAATGTCCGCGCATTCAGACTCGATTCTGCTAAATGCGGACTTGTTCGCGCGCGTGAAATCGATTCATGATGCGCTGGGTACCTTGGCGCTAGATTCTGAGTCTGAGCGACTGGTCACCGAGACGTATAAAGAGTTCATCGGTGCCGGTGCAGAATTGTCTGAGCAGGACAAAGAAGCGCTCAAGAAAATTAATACGGAACTCGCAACTTTGACCAACCAGTTCAGTCAAAACGTGTTGGAAGAGGTCAACGCCAAAGCCATTGTGGTGGATTCCGCTGACGAATTAAAAGGTTTGAGTGACACGCAAATTGCATCGTCATTAGAAGCCGGCAAGGCGCGCGATATGGACGGCAAATATGTGATTCCGCTGTTGAATACTAGCCAGCAGCCATCCTTGTCTGCGCTGGAAGACCGTGCATTGCGACAGCGAATTTTGCAGACTTCGCTAGGGCGTGGCAGCTCGGGCGGAGATTATGATAATCGTGAGTTGGTGACGAAGGTATTTAAGTTGCGTGCTGAACGTGCCCAACTTCTTGGATATGAAAACCATGCGGCCTATCAATTGATCGACCAAACAGCCCAAACCACGGAAGCTGTTAATACCCGCTTAGCAACCTTGGCACCACCGGCTGTTGCGAACGCTAAACGAGAGTTGGCAGACTTACAGGCGCTGGTTAAGGAAGAGGGCGGCGAGTTCGACCTCCAAGCTTGGGATTGGGATTACTACACAGAAAAACTGCGTGCCAAGCGCTACAACTTTGATGAGTCGCAGCTTAAACCTTATCTGGAAATGGAAAATGTGTTGGTAAACGGCGTATTTCACGCGGCCGAGAAGCTTTATGGGCTTACGTTCAAGAAGCGTGACGACCTGCCGACTTACCATCCAGACGCGCACGTGTGGGAAGTTTTTGATGCAGACGGGTCAACACTGGCGCTATTTATTGAGGATTTCTACGCGCGTGAGTCGAAGCGCGGTGGGGCTTGGATGAATGCGTATGTGTCGCAATCTGGTCTGCTTGGTAACAAACCCGTGGTGGCTAACCACTTGAATGTACCAAAGCCTCCTGAAGGTCAACCAACCCTGTTAACCTGGGATGAAGTGACCACTATGTTCCATGAGTTTGGGCATGCACTCCACGGCATGTTTTCAGACGTGACTTACCCAAGTTTCTCTGGTACATCCGTGCCGCGTGACTTTGTTGAGTATCCGTCGCAAGTAAATGAAATGTGGGCAGATTGGCCGGAAATTTTGGCGAACTATGCCAAGCACTACGAAACCGGTGAGGCGATGCCTCGCGAACTGCTTGACAAGGTCCTCGCTAGCTCGAAGTTTAATCAGGGCTATGCAACGACTGAATATCTGGCCGCGTCGTTGCTAGATCAAGCGTGGCATCAATTAACGCCTGACCAAGTTCCATCAGCCGACGGCGTATTGGCGTTTGAAGCCGAAGCGCTCAAGAAGGCTGGGGTCGCCATTGATCAAGTGCCACCACGTTATCGCACAACCTATTTCTCTCACATTATGGGGGGCTATTCCGCAGGATACTACTCGTATATATGGAGTGAGGTGCTGGATGCTGATACCGTGGAGTGGTTCAAAGAAAATGGTGGATTAAAACGTGAAAACGGCGATCATTTCAGAAAGACCTTGTTGTCTCGCGGTGGAGCAGAAGATGCAATGAGCATTTTTAAAACATTCCGCGGCGCTGAACCTAATATTCAACCTTTGTTGGAGCGAAAGGGATTGACTGCAAAGTAGCACCTGCACAAGGGTTACGTTATAAAGCCTGCTGATTTCGATCAGCAGGCTTTTTTATATTGTTTTATCGCTCTTTGGGCAGAATGTCATGAATGGATGCACCTGGGCCAAATGGCCACTTGCGAGCAGGCTTCAGCTTTCTTTACAATCTTCCATTATCTAGACAGGTGTGGCACTTACCAATCGGAAATTTTGTGTAAATGCCATGGGTCAGTGCCGACACATCTATGTTGGTTTAACTTTATGTCTAACCCTGGGAGCGCGCGTCAATGGCTGCGTATTTTAAACAGTTTTTATCTAGCTTATTCTTACTTAGTCTGAGTTTTCAGTCTTTGGCGGCAACTATCGTTGTCAATACCGATATAACGGGTGACGGATGCACGATTGTGGATGCCATTAATTCCGCGAACGCCGATACCGCCATGAGTGGCTGCCTAGGAACGTCCACCGGATCATTTGGCGACGATACCATCGTGATTCCCGAGATTTTGGCGATTCAAAACTTATTTATGGTGAATAATACCGCCGGCACGCTCGGCGCAAATGGCTTGCCTCAGATTACGAGCAACATAACCATTGAAGGAAATAACGCACTGATACGGCGCTCATCCTCACCATCCGTGCCCGATTTTCGACTCTTCTATGTCGGGGCAGGCGGAAACCTCGTGCTCAAGAATGTGCGACTGGTCAATGGCAAACAAAGTAATGGTTCGGCGGTGTTTGTGTACGGCGGTCATGCTCGAATTGAGGACAGTGAAGTACGCCAGAATAATGCCACGGACCCAAATGGTTGTACGATTGCCAATAATGGGGTCGGCACTTTTGATGCGAGTGTGGAGCTCGTTAACACTCGGGTGACAAACAATACTGGTTGCGGTGTGGTCAGTTCAAGCAGCGGTGCGATTACCGGTTCTGTCCAGTTGGTGGTGCAGGATAGCGTGGTGTCGGGTAATTCCCGTACCGGGATCTCGGTTGCGACTGGGACAGCGCGCATAGATCGCAGTGAAGTTTCACATAATGTAGGTTCTGGTGTGCGAAGTGGCAACGATGTCACCTTACTTATGCGTGACTCCACCATCAGCAATAATAAATCGGCGAGCTCGACGTCAACCGGCGGTGGCGTTGCGATTGTAATTGGTACCGGTTCTCCAGTCACAACCTTAATTAATAATACGATCTCGGAGAATGAGGCGGGAACAGGTGGTGGGATTCGGCATTCGCTGGGTACACTCAATTTAGTCAACAACATAGTTTCAGGCAATACGTCACTCGTATCGAGTGCAAACGGGAAAGAAATTCTACGCCAGGCTGGTTTTTCTGGTGGTACGCCAATCGCTGGCAATCAACGGAATAATTTGATTGGTACTTCTGCCATTACCACAGCACAAGCGGTGTCTGGGTTTGTGCCACATGCGAGCGACCTGCTGGCTACCAGCAATGGCACCGTGCCGACGCCACTGCGAAAAATTGTGCGTGGTCTGAAAAACAATGGTGGTTCGGGGCGCTCGCATGCGCCGGCCGGTGGTAGTCCGGCGATTGATGCGGCGGTGTCAACTTATATCTTGGGTGCGATATTTCTCTTCGGTGAAGGTTGCGCCTTTACAACATTTTTCCCTTCGTTTGCTACAGTCACCCGAAGTGACCAGCGCGGCGTTCAACGCCCTCAAGGAGCTGCCTGCGATATCGGCGCTGTTGAGTATGAAGAAACCACGTTGTTCGTGATCCCTCTGGCCTCGGGCGGTACCGTGATTGTTGATTTGTAGCACCGGTTAGTGCCAGTGTTTCTTGGCGCATCATGCTGCTGTTGCTTCGGGCGATTTTTCCGCTCGGTCACTTAAAGCTAAATTCTCATATTCCCTCGCACTCGTCAGCTCGGCTGCGCAGGATTAGCGCAACTCGGTATTGACTGGAGCAAACTTAGATTCATGCAGCGTTATACACTTTTTATATTATTTGCCACTGTCTTAACGGTGGTGGTTGGGGTTGGACTCGCTTGGGCCGGTGGTACTCAAGGTGCCCAGTTCAATGGGTTTTCGGTATTCGCGTTGTGTGCGATGGCGGCGTTTGTGATTAACTGGTTGGCGTATATTCCAGCGGTGGTGATGCAGACTGAGAAGTTTTACGATTTAGTCGGCAGTCTAACGTACTTATGCGTCGTGGCGATTGCGGTTCTGCTGTCCACCGACCTCGATTTGCGCGCGGCTTTGGTCGCACTGATGGTGTCGATCTGGGCCGTACGTCTTGGTTCATTCCTATTTATGCGGATTCATCAGGATGGTACTGATGATCGTTTCGACGAAATCAAGCGTAGCGTGCCTCGATTTCTGTTCGCCTGGACGATGCAGGGCCTTTGGGTCATTTTTACGGCAGCAGCAGCGCTGGCTATCGTTACCAGCGCACAGCGTGAACCGCTTGGTTGGTTAGGTAATCTCGGGATTTTGGTTTGGGTCACCGGATTTTCGATCGAGGTCCTAGCGGATGCTCAAAAGCGTGCGTTTAAACGGGATCGAGCGAATCAAGGCGACTTTATTCGCAGTGGCTTATGGGCTTGGTCACGGCACCCAAACTATTTCGGTGAGATAACGCTCTGGATTGGCGTTGCGCTGATGGCAGTTCCAGTGATTTCGGGCTGGCAATGGGTCGTCATGATCTCGCCAATCTTCGTGTATTTGTTGATCACTAAAATCAGCGGTATTCCAACCCTCGAGAAAAAAGCCAAAGCGCGGTGGGGCGAAAACGCGGCATATCAAGACTATATTCGCCGTACTTCACGCCTTGTGCCCATGCCGCCGAAAAAAGGCTAGGGTTATCTAAGTAAACGTATCGTGAACGAAAAAGAAGGCGATTGCAGTTGCCCACAATCGCCTTCTTAGCTCCACGAAACACGCTCCGTGTGTTCCCTTCTTCACCTAAGTCAAAGATTGCTCCCTTGCCTTAGCCAAACTGGTTCATGGTGTTATCTTCACCGGCTGCTTTTAGGGCTGCATCACCAGAGAAGTACTCTTTGTGATCATCGCCGATGTTTGAGCCTGCCATATCCTGGTGCTTCACGCACGCTAAACCTTGGCGAATTTCCTTACGCTGTACACCTTTTACGTAGGCCAACATGCCTTCTTCGCCGAAGTAACCTTGCGCCAAGTTGTCAGTCGACAATGCGGCTGTGTGGTAAGTCGGTAGCGTGATCAAGTGGTGGAAGATGCCCGCTTTCTTGGCGCCTTCACGCTGGAAGTTTTGGATCATGTCGTCTGCGCGATCGGCCAGTGACGTACCATCGTATTTGATGTCCATTAGCTCGTCGCGGTTGTATTCACTCACGTCTTCACCAGCATCGACCATGGCGTCATACGCTTGTTGACGGAAGCTGAGCGTCCAGTTAAACGAAGGTGAATTGTTGTAAACCAACTTCGCATTCGGCACCACTTCGCGAATACGATCCACCATGCCGCCGATTTGGCCAACGTGCGGCTTTTCCGTTTCGATCCAAATCAGATCAGCGCCATTTTGCAGGCTGGTGATGCAATCGAGAACGCAACGATCTTCGCCCGTGTCTGGTTTGAACTGGAACAAGCCGCTGGCCAGACGCTTTGGTCTAACTAAGCTGCCGTCACGATGAATTACGACGTCACCGTTTTTCATTTGACCTGGGGTTAACTCCTCGCAGTCCAGGAATGAGTTGTACAAATCACCGAGATCGCCTGGCTCGTTCGTGACCGCGATTTGCTTGGTGAGACCGGCGCCTAAGGAGTCGGTACGTGCAACAATGACACCGTCGTTTACACCCAGTTCAAGGAAGGCGTAGCGTACTGCACGGATTTTCGCCAAGAAATCGGCATGCGGCACAGTAACTTTGCCGTCTTGGTGACCGCATTGTTTCTCGTCAGAGACTTGGTTTTCGATCTGAATTGCACACGCACCGGCTTCAATCATTTTCTTGGCCAGTAGATACGTAGCTTCTTCGTTACCGAAGCCCGCATCAATGTCGGCGATGATCGGCACAACGTGTGTTTCAAAATTGTCGATGTGATGCTGCACTTCGGCGGCTTGTGCTGTGTTGCCGGCAGCTCGCGCTGCATCCAGCTGCGTGAATAAATGACGCAACTCGCGTGAGTCCGCTTGTCGCAGAAAGGTGTACAATTCTTCAATCAACGCAGGTACGCTGGTTTTTTCATGCATGGATTGGTCCGGCAGAGGGCCAAATTCAGAACGCAATGCCGCAATCATCCAGCCAGACAGGTAGAGGTAACGCTTGCTGGTTGAGCCATGATGTTTCTTGACCGCAATCATTTTTTGCTGCGCGATAAACCCGTGCCAGCATCCCAATGACTGTGTGTATTGAGAAGAGTCGGCATCGTACTCTTGCATGTCTTTGCGCATGATGGAAGCCGTATACTTGGCAATGTCTAAACCGGTTTTGAAGCGGTTTTGCAGTTTCATTCGTGCTGCGTATTCTGGGTTAATGCCTTTCATTTCAGTGCCACTGGCATCGATCAGGCTTTGAGTGGCTTCGATTTCTTGCTTGTAGGTAGACATCTTCATCTCCTGCTTATTGACTAATTGGTTCATTCGGTTTTCGTGGAATGCTGTGCGTTAGCACGTCGGTTTTTGATGCCACCACCTTAGCTTCGTGCTGGGCATTCAGGAATAATGCAATTGGTATGATTGTCATTCGTAGATTGAATAAAGGTGTAGATATTCACCATTTTTCTACCAAATTGCTTGTTTATTCATTTAACTAATAATAGTCATTCAGACGTGTTGGTGCCAGCAAGTGTAAAATTCAGTAAAAGATTGTTTTAAAAGACACAATCAAACCACCCATCTGATTGAGGCAAAGTGCTATGGCAAACTATTTGAAACGCGTTGAGTTACAGGTTGAATCCACCTTGGTGGACTTTATTGAACAAGAAGTGTTGCCGGGCCTGGATCTGAGCGCTGAACAATTCTGGCAATCGTTGTCAGATGTGGTGGGGGACCTGACACCCGAAAACAGAGCCTTGCTGGCCAAACGTGATGCCATTCAAGTGAAGCTAGATGAATGGAATAGGGCGCATCAAGGCAAATTCGATTTACAGGAATACAGAGCGTTCCTATTGGAGATTGGGTACCTACTTCCAGAAGGCGACGATTTTGAGATTACCACTACCGGCGTGGACGACGAAATCGCACGCCAAGCGGGTCCGCAACTGGTTGTGCCGACCTCCAATGCGCGTTTTGCGTTGAATGCAACAAACGCGCGTTGGGGCAGTATGTATGACGCATTGTATGGCACCGATGCCATTTCTGAGGCGGACGGTGCCAGTCGAGTAGGCAGCTACAACCCGGTCCGTGGCCAAAAAGTCATCGACTTTTGTCGATCGTTACTCGATGCACATTGGCCACTGGCGATGGGCAGCCATTCTCAGGCAATCCGTTATCAGGTTGGTGGCAATGGCTTAGAGGTTGGATTAGCGGACGGCTCTGTTACGCATCTTGCAGACCCTACGCAGTGCCTGGGCTATCAAGGTACGTCGACGGCTCCGACCGGTATACTCTTGGCGCACAATGGGCTGCGTGTGGTCATTCAGATTGATCCAGACTCGCATATTGGTAAAACTGATCCTGCTGGTGTGGCAGATTTGCTCAGCGAGGCGGCGCTGACCACGATTCAGGATTTCGAGGACTCAGTTGCAGCGGTGGATGCAGACGATAAAGTCGGTGTGTATCGCAATTGGCTAGGATTGATGAAAGGCGATCTGGCTGAGCGCTTTGTTAAAGGTGGACAACAATTAACGCGTACATTGAACGCCGATAAAGTGTTTACCACGCTGGATGGCCATGATTTGAGCCTGCCAGGACGTAGCTTGTTATTCTGCCGTAATGTTGGTCACCTGATGTCAAATCCGGCGATTCTGGACGCCCAGGGTGATCAAATTCAGGAAGGCATTATGGACGCCATGATCAGTGTGCTGATCGCTAAGCATGACTTGCTGCAAAACGGGACAGTGCGGAATTCACGTACCGGGAGTGTGTACATTGTGAAGCCAAAAATGCATGGTCCTGAAGAAGTCGCATTTGCGAATACACTGTTTAATCGCGTCGAAGACGAGCTTGGTTTAGCTCGACACACTATCAAGATTGGAGTGATGGACGAAGAACGTCGTACTACGGTGAACCTGAAGGAGTGTATCCGTCAGGTTAAAGACCGAGTTGTGTTCATCAATACTGGCTTCTTGGATCGTACCGGCGATGAAATCCACACAAGTATGTTGCTGGGTATCATGGCGACCAAGGCCGAGATCAAGCAACAGCCGTGGATTGCCGCTTACGAAGACTGGAATGTGGATGTCGGACTCGAGTGTGGTTTGCCTGGTAAAGCCCAAATTGGAAAGGGTATGTGGGCTATGCCGGATGAAATGGCCGCGATGTTGAAGAGCAAAATCAGCCATCCTAAATCCGGTGCAAATACTGCCTGGGTGCCATCGCCAAATGGGGCGACACTGCACTCCATTCACTACCATCAAGTCTCGGTGTTTGATGTGCAGGCACAACTAAAAACTCGTCCACGTGCTGCGCTGGACGACATCTTGACCGTACCCCTCAGTTCAGACCCGGGCAGCTGGACCGCCAATCAGATTCAACAAGAGCTAGACAACAATGCACAAGGTATCTTGGGTTATGTGGTTCGTTGGATCGATCAAGGTGTTGGTTGTTCTAAGGTTCCAGACATCGATAACGTCGGACTGATGGAAGACCGGGCAACGTTGCGTATCTCAAGTCAACATATGGCGAATTGGTTGGTACATGGTGTGACCGATGAAGCACAAGTACGAGCGACCTTTAAGCGCATGGCGGCGGTGGTTGACGAGCAAAACGAGGGCGATCCACAGTACCGACCTATGGCACCGGATTTTGACACCAGTATCGCTTTTCAGGCGGCCTTGGACTTGGTGTTGAAAGGCGCTGAGCAGCCCAACGGCTATACCGAACCACTGCTGCATGCCTACCGACTCAAACTCAAAGCCAGTCGTACCTGATTAATCACTGAGCATACTCAAATCCGAGACAATTATGGCCTGAACGTGCATGGCGAAATGGGTGGCACAGTGGTAGCATTACGCTCCAATGTGTCTCCCATGTCTGACAGTATGTCTGAACAGCTAATAACCGCCATTACGACACAGCTACAAGCTGTGGTCGACCCCTACACTAAATCTGCGCTGACCGCCGGTCGCGCACTCACCAATGTGAAGGTGACTGATCAGTCGATTGCGATCAATCTGACAAAAGGTTACCCAGTGTCTGAGCAAATTCACGCGTCATTAGCGCAATTGGCTGTGGATGCGCTGCAAGGGCTGGACCTGCAAGGCCGCGACGTGCAGCTTTTGGTTCAGCAAGATATTCTTTCGCATTCAGCACAACAAGGTGTGCGCGGCGTAGACGGCGTGAAAAACATCATTGCGGTTGCCTCAGGCAAGGGCGGCGTAGGCAAAAGCACCGTGGCAGCAAATCTGGCGCTTGCCCTGGCTGCGGCTGGTGCACAGGTCGCCGTGCTCGATGCTGATATATATGGACCAAGTCAGCCTCGTATGTTGGGTATACAGGGCAAACCCGAGGCATTAGACAACAAAATGTTGTTGCCGATGCAGAACCACCAACTAAAAATCATGTCGATTGGTTTTCTGGTCGAAGAAGACACGCCCATGATCTGGCGCGGTCCGATGGTCACTCAAGCGCTTGAACAAATGCTGCGCGGTACCGATTGGGCCAACGATGGCCAGGACGTCGACTATCTGATCATTGATCTGCCACCAGGTACTGGTGATATACAACTTACTTTGTCGCAAAAAGTGCCGGTGTCTGGCGCGGTCATCGTCACCACACCACAAGATATCGCGCTACTGGATGCGCGTAAGGCCTATAAAATGTTCGACAAAGTGTCGGTTCCAGTGTTTGGCGTGATCGAAAATATGAGTACCCATGTCTGCACCCAATGCGGTCACGAAGAGGCGATTTTTGGTGCACATGGCGCGCAGAAGATGGCGGATGAATACGATCTGGAGTTACTCGGTGAAATTCCATTAGAAATGGCCATTCGCGAACTTGCCGATTCCGGCACGCCAACGGTGGTTGCCGAACCAACGTCTAAAACGGCTGCTCGATATCGAGATATCGCATTAAGAATTGCCGGTAAGCTGTCGATTAAAAAGAAAGATTTTAGTTCCAAGTTTCCAAATATCGTGGTGGAGAATAGCTAGTGAGTGACAGTAGCATTGGAAAATTATTCAAAGTAACCACGTTTGGTGAGAGTCATGGACGCGGTATCGGTTGCATTGTGGATGGCTGCCCACCGAACCTCGAACTGTCTGAGGCGGACCTGCAACCGGATCTGGATCGTCGCAAACCCGGTCAGTCCAAGTTCACTACACAGCGCCGTGAACCAGACGAAGTACAGATTTTTTCGGGTGTGTTTGAAGGCAAAACCACCGGCACGTCGATCGGTATGATTATTCACAACACCGACCAGAAGTCGAAAGATTACTCCAATATCATGGATACCTTTCGGCCAGGGCATGCGGACTATACCTATTTTCGCAAATACGGCCATCGTGATTACCGTGGCGGCGGTCGTTCATCTGCGCGCACCACGGCAATGATTGTGGCGGCAGGTGGCATTGCCAAGAAATACCTACGAGAGAAGGCGGGCATCGAGATTCAAGCCTACCTCGCACAAATGGGTCATATCCATATTGATTCGGTGGACTTCGCCGAGATCAGCCAGAACCCCTTCAACTGCCCAGACGCCAGTAAGGTAGGCGCGATGGAGGAGTTGATCACGCAACTGCGCCGCGACGGTGACTCGGTCGGTGCCAAGATCACCGTGGTGGCTAAGCAGGTACCGGTGGGGCTAGGGGAGCCGGTGTTCAATGAATTGGATGCCGACATAGCTAAGGCGCTTATGAGCATCAACGCGGTGAAAGGCGTGGAGATTGGTGCAGGGTTTGATGCCGTAGCACAACGTGGCTCCGAGCACCGCGATGAAATATTTCCAGACGGTTTTGCCAGCAATAACGCTGGTGGCATTTTGGGTGGCATTTCCAGCGGTCAGGATATTATTGCCAGTCTGGCACTCAAACCGACGTCGAGTATTACAAAGCCAGGAATGAGCGTGAATAGGCAGGGCGAGCCGGTCGAAGTGGTGACCAAAGGCCGTCATGACCCCTGTGTTGGGATTCGTGCCGTACCGATCGCAGAGGCAATGCTCGCCATCGTGTTGATGGATCATTATTTGCGTCACCGTGCGCAAAATTCTGATGTACAATTGAGTACGCCTGCGATCCCCGCTCAGCGTCCGGCTTAATCGATTTTGGCGGTGCTGGAATGCTCCGCCAGTGAGTAATCGGTTTCGGTGCTAGCCAGCTAGACGCACCTGTACTGGAACACCGTTTAAGGCAGCATTCCCGCAAAGTTCGTCAATCAGCTTGTTGTCAGTCAGTTCGTTGCAGTTGACCCCGAATTGTTGCTGAGCAATTTGTAACTTGATCCCCTTGCGTTGGTGCCCCCAACCGTGTGGCAAACTCACTACCCCGGGCATGACTTCGTCGGTTGCAAGGACCGTGGTAGTTACTTGCCCCACACGCGACTCAATTATTACTTCGCTGGCATCGTCGATACCAAGTCGCGATAAGTCATCTGGATGCATCATTAATTGCCAGCGCGGTTTACCTTTAACGAGGCGATGATAGTTATGCATCCATGAGTTATTACTGCGAATATGTCGACGCCCAATTAAGAGCAGCGCCTTTGAGTCCACTTCACCTTTTGACGCAAGAAGACGTTTTAAGTCATTGATTATAAATTCAGGTGCGCAATGTATTTTCGAATCTTCCGTGTTGAGACGTTGTATCAGACCCGTTTTGAGCGGGCCAAGATCTACCCCGTGTGAGGCATTTTTGAGCTGGTCCATGCTTAAGTGCATCGTAGGCTGCTGATTTTTACCATACGGGCCATGCTCGATGCCGTGCGCGATCAGTTGATCCGGTGCGGGCAGTGGCTTGAAATCGACCCCTTTGAGCGCTGCGATTCTGGCGCTCAGCGCATTAAAGATCTCCCAATCATGCAGTGCATCTTCTGCTGGTTCGAACACGGCTGGGTTATAACGAGCACTGTCGTGCACGGCCAGGCGCAGAAAGGCGATGTCGTAGTGGTCGTGTTCCAAAGGACTGGTCGGTGGCAGGATTACATTGGCATGCCGCGTTGTGGCGTTAATATAGAAGTCGATTGCCACATAGAAATCCAACTGTGCAAATGCAGTATCAAGCTGAGAAGCGTTGGCTGCCGAGATCACTGGATTGCCGGCAATTGTGACCATCGCACGGATTTGGTCTTCCCCTGGCGTCAGCATTTCCTCAGCCAGAGCAACGGTCGGTAATTCACCTGCGAACTCAGGTAAATCACTGACACGAGACCGAAACAAGTCGAAGTGACCGGCCCCATTAGCGCCCTTGGTGATGAAGCCAAAGGCCGGTGAGGGTACCAGTGCACCACCTTCGCTATCGAGTGCGCCAATCAGAATGTTGATAATTTGAATTGCCCATTGACACAAAGCGCCGAAGCGCTGAACTGAGACGCCCATGCGGCCGTAAAGAACCGCTTTGTCGGTATGAGCTAGATCGTAAGCAAGCTGCTTAATGTCGGCGGCTTGGATGCCCGACTGTTGCTCCGCCAGTGCAAGATCGAACTCGGTTACCGCAGCCTCGACCTGATCAAGGTCGTTCAGGTAAGGTGTAAGATGGTCGTGATTGAGCCATTTTTCTTTGAACAACGTATGAATAATGGCCATCAACACGTACGCATCTTGACCTGGCCGCACGAACAAATGTTGATCTGCAATATTGGCGGTTTCGGTACGTCGCGGGTCGACAACGACTAAGCGTCCGCCGCGTGCCTGTAGAGCTTTGAAGCGGCCAGGCGCATTCGGCATGGTCATAATGCTGCCATTTGAAGCGAGCGGGTTGCCACCAAAAATCACCATCAATTGCGTTCGGTCGATATCGGGGACAGGAATAAACGATTGATGGCCATACAGTGCGTAAGAGGTCAGGTGATGTGGCAGCTGATCCAGAGACGTCGCGGAGTAATTATTACGAGTTTTGACCGCGCGCCGCAATAGCGGACCATGTGTCATGTTACCGTAGTTATGCACACCAGGATTACCGGCATAAAACCCCACCGAATTCGCACCATGTTGTTGTTGAGTCTCGACCAGTTTCTGCGCGGTCAGTTCAATGGCTTCATCCCAGGAAATTGGTGTCCACTGATCACCGACTCGTTTCATGGGTTGGCGGATTCGGTCTGGATCGGTGTGTATGTCAGCGATTGCAGTGGCTTTCGGACAAATAAACCCTTTACTGACCGGGTCCTCTTTGTCGCCCTTAATTGAAACGACTTCGTCCCCTTTGGTGGTGATTACCAGGCCGCAGATAGCTTCACATAAGTGGCAGGCGCGGTAATGCGTTTGCGTGGATTCAGACATACTCACTCCGGTTTTAGATTTTATTCGTGGTAGTGCACAGTCTTCATGCCCAGCCCTACGTGGAACTGTGAGCGAAAAACAGGCGCTAGTGTGCTGGACAGAATATCTTACTTATGCAGATTTGTCAGTGACCGAATTGATCGCGATATTGCCTCGGTGACACACCCAACTGTTGGCGAAAATGATGGCGCAGTGCGGTGGCACTCTCAAAGCCACTGTGTCCTGCGACGCGCTCGATGTCGAAACCGGTCTCCTGTAGCAATTGACGAGCATGATCGATGCGTTGACCGATCAACCACTGCTTAGGGCTGCAGCCCACGTGTTGACGAAAATGCCGATCGAAACTTCGGCGTGACATGCTGGCCTGTGCGGCCATGTCAGCCACCGTAAATGGGGATGAGATGTGTGACGTTGCCCAGTCTAAAATGGGCGATATGGGGTTATATTGCTTTGGCATTGGTGCGGCTACGAATTGCGACTGTCCACCTTTGCGATGTGGTGACATCACGAGCCGCTGTGCGACCGTGTTTGCCATCTCCAGACCGAAGTCCTGACGAATTTGTTCGAGCCCCAAATCAATCGCCGCTGCGCTGCCCGCTGAACAGCCTATGTCTTGATGCATCACGTACAAGACGTCATGCTGGTACTGCACCGAAGGAAACAATTCTTGAAAAAGGTCGGCATAGCGCCAATGGGTGGTCGCTTTTCGGCCGTTCAATAGTCCGAGATACCCCAACAGGAAGGCGCCTGAACAAAAGCTCAATATCTGTTTACCTTGTTTATGCAGGTTGCAAACTGCTTCGGACACGCGCTGTGGAATCTGGTTTTGTCGGACCGGCCAAGATGGGATCAGCAACAAATCAACATTTGCTAAGGAGTCAACTACCTCGGTCCGCAGCCCAATGCCCGCGGTCGAAGTCAGGTCAGTATGGTCAAAGGTCACTACACGAGATTGATACCAGTTGGCAAACTCAGGCCGGGGTAGGGCAAAGAGTTCCACCGCACAGGCTAGCTCAAAGAATGCAACGCCGTCGTAGGCAAGAATGGCAACCTGTTTCATAATCGTTCAACTAAATTGGCTCAAAATTTACGATACATGGCTTTTAAGCCAATTTCAATGCAACGTGTCTCGCTCTACAGTAGGCATTCATCGAAACTAAACCGTTAACCCATTATGTCTTCAGCCGTATCTCGACCCGCCGCCGCATCTTCTGCCGACGCACTCGCGTATTTTCGCTCATTATTAACTTTTGAGACGGATTGTTGGGATGTGAACCATGCCGTATCGAACCAGCGACAGGACTTTGTGTTGTTGGATGTGCGCGCAGAGGCGCTTTACACGGTAGGTCATTTGCCCGCAGCGGAAAATTTGCCTCATCATCGAATTAACCAGGCGTCATTGGCCGCCTATCCACCCGATACATTGTTTGTGGTTTACTGCGCTGGGCCACACTGCAACGGTGCGGATAAAGGCGCTATCCGCCTTGCTGAGTTGGGGCGCCCGGTAAAAAAGATGATCGGTGGTGTGACCGGTTGGCTAGACGAAGGCTTCGAGTTGGTTGCAAAGTAAACGCATCCGCACTAAGTCCAGCTCTCTGCGAATGCGTTGGCGGGCTCAATGTAGCTTTATTTTGGGCCTAATGATCTTCGACAAACTGCTTAGAAGGATGATGAACGGGCCTTTTAGGTAACCGTGGATCGCCATTTGATGCATTCGATATAGCGATAGATACATCAGGCGCGCGATCTTGCCTTCAATAAACATGCTCCCGCGCATTAAGTTGCCCATCAGGCTGCCGACGGTGGAAAAGCGACTCAGATTAACCAATGAACCATAATCCACGTAGCGGAAGTCTTGCAGCGGTTTGCCTTTCATTTCGCGCATTATATTGTTCGCAACTACCGAAGCCATCTGGTGCGCGGCCTGCGCCCGGGGCGGTATGCGTTGACCATTTCTGTCCGTGATCGCGCAGCAATCTCCGAGTGCGTAGATACGCTCATCGGATTTGGTTTTCAGGCTGGATTGGCATTCGATCTGGTTGGCACGATTGACCTCCAATCCGAGCGTGGATAACCAGTCAGCGCCGCGCACACCGGCGGCCCAGACCATGAGGTCGGCTGCAATCAGTTGGGATTTATCATCGTAGTAACCTTCGGCAGTGGCTTTCGTGATGCGTGTGTCAGTGCGAATTTGAACGCCCAAACGCGTCAGTTCATCGGCCGCGGAATCGGCGATTCGTTCAGGTAGCGCGGGTAGAATTCGAGGCCCGGCTTCAATGAGGTCAATATAAAGCTTGGGTGTGCCACTGCCTTCCATGTCGTAAATGCTCAGGACTTCGATCACGTGATAGAGTTCGGCAGAGAGTTCCACGCCGGTTGCGCCTGCGCCAACGATGGCGAGTCGAATGGAGGGCTCTGTCGCATCCACCTTTTGACTGGATTTTAATAGTTGATTTAGCAGTGTGCGTTGAAAGCGCTCAGCTTGCTTTTTTGAGTCAAGTAGAAAACAGTGCTCAGCCACGCCTGCCGTGCCAAAGTCATTGCTGATGCTGCCGACGGCTAACACCAGGGTGTCGTATTCGATCTCACGAGCGTCGATGACGTGTTTTCCATCGTCGTCGTGAATCGGATCAATGGTCAGTGTGCGGGACTCGCGATTGATGTGAGAAACACTGCCGAGTTGAAAGTGGTAACCATGCCGCGCGGCATGGGCACGGTACACTACGCCATCGATCTCCGTATCCAGCGAACCGGTTGCCACTTCGTGGAGTAGTGGTTTCCATACGTGTACACGATTTTGGTCGATCAGGGTGATATTGGCTTTGTTGCGCTTGCCCAGTTTATGGCCAAGTTTGGTTGCGAGCTCGAGACCGCCCGCACCACCGCCGACAATGACCACGTGGGGCACCGTCCCGGCTGAAAGGTTAGAGGTTTGCATGTTGAAAGTTCCTAAAAGTTGTTACAGGGGAACTTTCGAAAAAACGCAGGGCGGCTAATATTCAACTGTTCACCTGGCGCAACTTACCTGGCGGTTAATAACACCGCCAGACTGCAAACCACGAGCCAGAATCATAACGCCACGCGTTGGCGAAGGGAATGATTAAAACGAGTGAATTGTATTCCTGATCGTTATGGTAGCAAGCGAACTCACGCTGCGGTGGATTTGTTGGCCAATTCCAATTTTGCTAAGGAGCGTACTTCGGCATTGCCGATGGCGGACAAGCTGCGATGAAAGCGTGGATTCAGGCGATGGTAATGTGCCAGTAAAATCTGTAGTACGTCGCCATGACTGACGAGCAGAATGGATCGGTTGGTGTAATCTGCCTCCAGACTCTCTATCAGGCTTTGCGCTCGCGCTAAGGTGTCAAGGACCGGTTCCACGTTATTGTCAGTACTCGTCGGCGACGCCAAATCGTTCTGCCATACGTCCTCATAATGTCGGTGATCTTCTAATTCCCAGTCGCCGAAAAAACGCTCACGAATCCGCTCATCGCGTACGATGTCGTGTTTGCAGGCCACCACGCTGTGGACAATTTCAGCGGTTTCAATGGCGCGGCGATAGTCGGAGCTGACAATTAAGGTATCGCTGTGAATACGCGACTTTAATGCGGCGCTGATCACCTGATCAGCGCCTTTAGATGTGAGGCCATAATCGTTGAGCGCATTTTCTGGCGCGCTCACGATCAGTCCTTTTCGATTGGCAAGGCTTTCGCCGTGCCGCATCAGGGTATATTGATTCTGCATAGCAAGTAGGAGGTAGGTTAGGCTGCTTTATGGGTGTTATTTGTTTGCGGACTGGATGGTGCAGGGTCAGTCGTTACTGATTCGAGTTTGTTGGGTCGGTTGGCAGGGAGTAGACAGGCATCGCCAAGTACGGCTTCGAACACGGGTTGCCAATTATTCTGTGTGTGGACGTGCTCAGCGCAAGCGCGCTTTAGTTTTGACCATTGGTCATCATTGCCATTTTTGAGGCGACGATAGTGGTGAATCAGTGCAATCCAGTCATCGGTGTCATTGCTGTGAATTACATGGCCGGTACTATTTGGGTTGATGATTTCCTTTGGCCCACCAGTTGCCGTCACCAGGCAGGGTAATCCACAAGCTTGTGCTTCTAGCACCACCATGCCGAAGGTGTCGGTATGGGATGGAAAGACCAATAAGTCTGATGATTGATACCACTCCACTAATTCTTCGGCGCTTAGGCGGCCAGTAAATAGCACGTTGGACTGTGTCGCCATCGCGTTCTTGAGGCTCGCCAGATCCGGCCCGTCACCGGCAATCACCAAGTTATACATGCCGGGTTTTTCCTGGTTTAGCTCGGCGAAAATCTGACTCAGCAGCGACAAGTTTTTATCTTCAGAGATCCGACCAGCGAACAGCAGTGTGAAGCGACCATGCAGTTGGTGCTTCCGTGCGAGATCACGCACTTGCACAGCCGGCCGGTACAGGTCGAGGTCCAAGCCGCGTGGAAAAATGGTCAGTTTTCCCTGATTAAATCCGGCTCTGGCCAATTTATTCAAATAATATTGGCTTGGCACGAAAACCGTGTCAGATTGTCGATAAAACGCATTCACGCAGGCATCTGCCAGGTTGGCCAACATCGATTCGTTAGTCATCTTGAGGATCTGTTCGGCAAAATCCGTGTGATATACCGTTTTGACCGGTAAATCCATCAGTTTGGCGCACACCATCGCGGCCAGTCCTAAGGGGCCAGGCGTCGAGATTATGATTTGATCAGGTTGCTCAAACACCAGTTTGCGCATGACATTCAACAATGACGGAAAGCCGATTTTCTGCGTCTCATAACCCGGCAGAACTATTTGTTTGATTGGGTGAAAATTCAAGCAGTTTTTTGGCAAGGGTGTATTCAACTTCGATTCGTCCACACACGTGACCAATTTCATTTGGTAGCCTTGGCGCACGCTGTGTGTGGCGATCTGGTGTAAGGTGATGGACACACCATTAAGATCATCAATGGTGTCCGTGAACCATAACGCTTTTTCGGTGTATTGATGGCGCGTGCTTTCGATCAAGCCGCGTTTGATATCTGCTTTGAGTACCTGATGTCGCATCGCACCGACAAACGGCGCTGCAAGCAACGTCATGGGAAACAACGTTGCAATTTTATTAAATGCCTTAAAGATGTCACCTTTAGGGAGCTGTTTCGTCAATGCCGAGACCACTGAGCAAAACATTTCATCGTGCATTTCTGCAATGTGCACATAGGTTTGCGGAATCTTGGCTGCGATATCTTTACCCATGTCTTGTGAAATCTGCAAAAGCAGGCCATGCAGAGCTTTATGGGTCTTACTATTTTTCTTCTTAAGGTAGCGCAGTGATTGGCTTTTCTTAAACCGCTTTATCAAGTTTCCTTCATTGCCATCAAAGAATAACTCAAGGAAGTCATTCATTTTAGAATCGGTGTATTTCGGGTCACGGTCCAAGCGGTAATCGTGAATGTGTTTGATGACCCCGGTAGCATAAGATTCAAAGCTGCCATGCAGACCGTTTCCTAAACACTTTTTGTCGCGTAGCTGTGCAATATACTCATCCACCGTGTTGGCGTCGCATTGGGTAAATGCGCTACCGATTAAAATGCCGCAATGGTCATCCGAGCCCCCCGTATAGCCTTTGACCCATGGGTCCTCGCTCATTGGCGCAATCATATGTTTGGCCCGCAGCTCAGCAATGTTGTCTTGGTTTAATGATTGCAAATAGCCATGCAGCAGCAGATTGTTTTGCGCACCGGAGCCACCGTTGATAATTTCAAATACGTCGAACATTAACACCAGTTTTTCGATGTGTTCGAACGTCAGTCGCCCATCCTGATCGTAGGTCGCATGAGCAACAGAGTAGGCGATACGGTGCTCGATGATGTAATCACGAAGCACATAAATATCATCCGCGATACGGCGCATATCCGCGTACTCAGATGCGGATATGCCGTACACCAAGATATGGATTTTGCAGTTATCCTCGGGGAAAAACGTGGTAATTTCACACGAGATAAAACACTCATTCGGATGGCGGTGAACCAATTCCAAGCTGCCGCGAATATCATCGTGATCGGTTAAGGTTACAAAACTCATTCCACGTGATTTGGCCTGTTGGTAGACCGTTTCTGGATCAGTAAAGCTCTCAGGCGAGTTGTAGGCGCGATGTGCCCAAGTGCTGGGGTAGTCTGAATACTTGGAATGAACGTGTAGGTCTGCTTTAGCCATGTCGGGTTACTCGGAGCTCGGGTTCAGATATCGTTTACGTTTGCTTGCTTTGATGTGAGCCAGATCGACCACCATGAGTCCGTCGATGCAAAACGAAAATTCTGGATCGATGTTGAAGTCAATAAATCGCACACCTTCGGGATCGCACAATTCAGTGTAGTGTTTGTAGAGCGTGGGCAGAGTGACTCGCTGTGTCTTTAGCACCTGTTTCAGGTACTTGGATGCAGCGTCGAAGGGCTTGTCACGGTAGCTTTCTATAATGCTGCGGTTGGTCTGGTACGGTAGTCGGGCTGTGGCGTAATCGGTATAATTCTCCGGCTGAAAATAGTGCTGATAGCAGGCCACGATGTGTTGTTTTGCCAAGTCTGGTAAGTCATTGGAAATACTGACTGCGCCAAACAGGTAGCGCACGTTGGGATACGACTGCAAATACGCGCCAATTCCTTGCCAAAGATAGTCTAGTCCACGTTTGGTCCAGTATTTAGGTTGAATAAAACTACGACCCAGCTCCAGCGCCTGCGGCATGATATCAATCATGCGTGCGCCGAAATCAAATAATCCGTATGTGTATAGTTTTTGCAGCTGCTCGCGACCTTGCGAATCGACTAAATCGAATGCCTCGCCAATCCGGTAAGAGCCGACGATCTCTGACGCGTCCTCATTCCACAAAACTATTTGGCGGTAGTGGTAGTCGAAAGCGTCAATATCGCGGCTGCGTTGCGTTCCTTCACCGACGGCACGAAACGTGAGCTCACGCAGTCGCCCAAGCTCCCGCAGTACGCTGGAATTCGGTTTGCAGTGACACAGATAGATCTGTTTGCCATCTGGCGTGACTCCGAGGCGACGCGACTGAGCTAGTTCGCGTCGTAATTTGTGGCGTGGTTCTGGAAATGCGATGGGTTCGGGGAGAGCTCTATGCTTGCGGCGCATGGTAAACAGATACTTGGCGCGGCTATTTAGATAGGCCAAATAGCTAAGATCAGTTTGTTGTGCCACGAGTTCGTTTGATAGCTGTCTCATAAACCACTCTTCTATGTATTGTTTTGGCGAGAGTAGTCTGGCTTTGTGACCAAACGATAACGGTTTAATGACGTTTTTGTGACAGCATTGAGCGGCTAAAAAAAATGCCAATAGCACGGGAAATGCTTTGACTCTAAAAACCGAAATCACTATAGTGTTCACGCAATGAACACTCGCCAAACCAATGCCACCTCTGACAAGGAAAATCAGCTCACTCTTGAGCTGTTAAAAGCCATTGATCAGAAAGACGACATCAGTCAGCGCCACCTGGCGCAACAGATGGGCGTGGCGCTTGGTTTGGCTAACTCGTACTTAAAACGTTGTGTAAAAAAGGGCTGGATTAAAATTTCCAGCGCGCCGGCGAATCGGTATATGTACTATCTGACGCCAACCGGCTTTGCCGAAAAGGCGAGGCTGACTGCCGAGTTTTTTAGCACCTCGCTGGCGTTGTTTCGTCAGTCTGGTGATGAGTACTCGTCCATTTTTGATCACTGCGTTCAACAAGAATACTCACGTATCGTGCTGGCGGGCTTGTCTGATCTGACCGAAATTGCATTGATGCGTGGACTCCAGAGCCGCTCGAACCTGATCGCTGTGTACCAGCCTGGCGCGGTTCGTAGCGACTACTTTGACGTGCCGGTGGTGTCTGTGTTGCCGTCGCCCGACGAATACGATTGTGTGGTTTTGACCTCGATGGAGCAGACTAATGAGTTGCTGAGTGAATTAGAAATCACAGTAAGCCAAGACCGACTACTTGTGCCTGACATGCTGTTGACGATGAAGTATCGTCAGGCTGCGCAGATCGAGCATTCAGAGTAGATGGTCGATTAAGACAAATTCAACCTTGAGAATATATTGATGAGTAAAACGGTATTTTTAACCGGTGGCGCAGGATTTATTGGCTCTGCCCTGGTACGTTATTTGATAAATGAAACCGATGTGACGGTGGTTAATATTGATAAGTTAACGTATGCCGGAAGCTTGCATTCACTCGGTGGTGCTGATGCCAGCCCGCGTCATAAATTTCATCAGGAAGATATTGTGGACGCCGAGACCATGCAGCGTCTGGTAACCGAGTATCAACCGGATTACATCATGCATCTTGCGGCCGAGTCACATGTCGATCGTTCCATCGATGGCCCTGGCGAGTTCATTCAAACCAACATCGTTGGCACGTACACCTTATTACAGGTCGCACTCCAATACTATCAGTCTCTTGATGGCGCGAAGCGTGACGCATTCAAGTTCCATCATATCTCTACCGACGAAGTATACGGCAGCTTGGGCGAAACCGGTTTGTTCACCGAGACCACACGTTACAAACCCAATTCACCGTACTCAGCGAGCAAAGCTAGTTCCGATCACTTGGTTCGCGCTTGGAATAAAACCTACGATTTACCCGTGGTAATTTCGAACTGCTCAAACAACTATGGCCCATATCAGTTTCCAGAAAAATTGATTCCCTTGGTCATCAACAAAGCTGTCGCTAGTGAGCCGCTACCAATTTACGGTAAGGGCGATAACATCCGCGACTGGTTATTTGTGGACGATCACGTAAAAGCCTTGTGGAAAATCGTGACAGAGGGCGAAGACGGCGAAGTCTACAACGTCGGTGGTCACAATGAAAAAACCAATATTGATGTGGTTAAGACGATTTGCCAGATCCTCGATGACATTCGTCCACGCGAAGATGGCAAATCTTATGCAGCGCAAATCACCTTTGTAAAAGACCGTCCTGGTCATGACCGTCGTTATGCAATTGATGCCGAAAAAATTGCCCGCGAGTTAGGCTGGACACCGGAAGAAACCTTTGAATCCGGCATTCGGAAAACGGTGGCGTGGTATTTGGACAATGCTGACTGGATTGAAAAAGTCTCTGGTGAGTATCATGGCGGCCGCTTGGGCGCAAAATAAGCAAACACAGACGGAGAGAATCAAATGAGAGGCATTATTTTAGCAGGCGGTTCAGGTACCCGTTTGCACCCAGTCACCCAGGCGGTGTCAAAGCAGCTGCTGCCGGTTTACGATAAACCGATGATCTATTACCCGTTGTCGTCGTTGATGCTCGCTGGCATCCGCGACATCCTAATCATATCAACACCGCAGGATACGCCGCGCTTTCAGCAGTTGTTACGCGGTGGCGAGCAGTGGGGTTTAAATATTTCCTATGCCGTTCAGCCGTCGCCTGACGGCCTCGCTCAGGCCTTTATTATAGGCTCAGAATTTATTGGTAATGACGATTGTGCCTTAGTACTCGGTGATAATGTGTTTCACGGTGCGGATCTGAGTAAGAACCTCAAGGCGGCCGGCGAGAAAAGCAGCGGTGCGACCGTGTTTGCGTATCCGGTCCATGACCCAGAGCGTTATGGTGTGGTGGATTTCGATAAAGACTGGAACGCCATCAGCCTAGAAGAAAAGCCAACCAATCCGAAATCAAATTATGCGGTGACCGGGCTGTACTTCTACGACAATCGTGTGGTCGATATTGCCAAAAATATAGCGCCCTCACCGCGCGGTGAGCTTGAGATTACTGATGTGAATAAACAGTATCTGGAGTGGGGCGAATTATCGGTTCAAGTGTTTGGTCGTGGTTTGGCTTGGCTTGATATGGGCACCCATGAATCATTGCTGCAGGCATCGATGTTTATTGAAACCATCGAAAGCCGACAAGGCCTAAAAGTAGCTTGTTTGGAAGAGATCGCGTATCGGCAAGGGTTTATTGGCGATAACGAGCTGGAACAGGCAGCGAAGCAGTATGCAAAGAGTGGCTACGGTCAGTATTTGCAAACCATATTGGAACATAAACATCAGTTTCCAAGTATTGATTAATAAGGATACGAGTGCGCTCGTTTTATCGCCAATGAGCGATGCGGTTTGCTATGCTAAGTAGTTTTTCAAAGAATAAGTATCTGTTTTTCCAGATGTTAAAGCGTGATATCCAACAACGATATCGCGGCTCGCAGCTGGGGTTCCTGTGGGCATTCTTCTACCCGATTCTGATGTTGTTGGTGTACACCTTTGTCTTTAGTATTGTGATGAAGGCCAAGTGGGGCGTTGAAGGTACCAATAACATCGGTTTTGGTTTGATTCTGTTCACCGGGTTGCTCTGCCACGGTTTGCTGGCGGAAGTTATTGTCGGCTCGGTTGGGCTGATTACCGGAAATTCTCAGTACGTCAAAAAGGTCGTGTTCCCACTCGAGATTCTGACCTTGGTAAGTCTGTCTAACGCCTTGTTTCATATGTTTTTGGGCATGCTTATCTTGTTGGCAATTTTTCTTCTGACCGGAAACGCCTTGCATTGGACGATGTTATTGGCCCCGGTGGTGTTAGCGCCGCTGGTGATATTTTTACTTGGAGCCTCGTGGTTTATCTCTGTACTTGGCGTGTATGTCCGTGATCTAAGTCAGTTTATCGGCGTATTGATGACAGTTTTGCTGTTTCTCGGCCCAATTGTGTACCCGTTTAGTGCGATTCCTGAGCAGCTTCAGCCGTATGTGTTGTGGCTCAACCCCTTATCAGTGGTGGTCGAGTCCTTGCGTGCCGTGCTGCTGTTCGGGCAGATGCCGAACTGGACTCATCTAGGAATTTATACACTCGGCGCTTTAGCAATGTTTGGTTTTGGCGCATGGTTCTTTAAACGTACGCGGGATGGGTTTGCTGATGTCATCTAATTCACCGCCGGTGATCAAGGTCGAACGAGTCACCAAGTGTTACAAAACTTACCGCAAACCGATTCATCGATTGTGGCAAAGTTTTGCGCCACACAAAAAATATGCGCAGGAATTTTGGGCTCTGAAGGGGATTGACCTCACCGTGCACAAAGGCGAAACCGTTGGTATCGTTGGTAAAAACGGTTCAGGTAAATCAACGCTATTGCAGATCATTGCGGGTATTTTGCAACCGACTGCCGGGCAATTTGAAACTCATGGTCGAATTTCTGCGCTGTTGGAACTGGGGGCTGGATTTAACCCGGAGTTTACCGGTATGGAGAACGCGCGTCTAAATGCGTCCATCATGGGGCTGACACGCGAAGAGTTCCATCAAAAGTTACCCGACATTGTTGATTTCTGTGGTTTAGGTGACTTTTTGCACCGACCGGTCAAGACCTACTCCAGCGGTATGTTTGTGCGCCTAGCTTTTGCTGTGGCCATCAATATGAACCCGGACATTCTAATCGTGGATGAGGCCTTGGCAGTTGGCGATGTTCGATTCCAACGCAAGTGTTTCCGCCGCCTTGACCAGCTTAAAGAGCAAGGCGTTTCGATTCTGTTTGTGACGCACTCCACGGACAGCGTGATTAAATACTGTGATCGCGCCATCATGCTGGATGAGGGCGAGCTGAAAATGACAGGGAGCCCAAAAGACGTGGTGCAGGCTTACCTAGAAATGATGTTTGAATCCGACGCCGAAGTACAGGAACCGGTGGTCATAGATCCAGATAACTACAGTGTTGATTTCGACCCGCGTACAGATAACTGCCCCAACCATCCAACGTATAACAGCAATGAACACCGATGGGGCGATGGTCGGGCTAAGATCTGCCACTACGAGGTG
This sequence comes from Arenicella chitinivorans, assembly GCF_014651515.1. Taxonomy (NCBI): domain Bacteria; kingdom Pseudomonadati; phylum Pseudomonadota; class Gammaproteobacteria; order Arenicellales; family Arenicellaceae; genus Arenicella; species Arenicella chitinivorans. Next base: position 46,516 of record NZ_BMXA01000006.1, on the reverse strand, counting down.
TTGCAGAACGGCGTACCCAGTAATGGCATTGTTAAGCGCGGCGATCGTTTGTTGATTCGTATGTCTGTGTTATTTGAGCAGGATATTAATGATCTTATTTACGGCATAACCGTAAAGACTGATGATGGAAATGCCATCTACGGCACGAATTCTAGGCTGGTTGGCAATGTCCCGACGGTGCAGAAGGCGGGCGATTTAGTGCACATTCAGTTTGAATTGAGCCTGCACCTGCTTTCAGGCAACTATTTTATCTCATTGGGCGTGGCGCAAGATCACATGGCGAAGGACAATATTGCCGTCGATCGGCGGTACGACATGGTTCACGTGAACGTTCGCGAAACAGAAGATGCATTTGGCATCGCGGCGCTGGACGGCAAAATCGAATTGTTAGAGGACGGTGAATAATGAGCCAGATCGCTGATCTGAATGGTTTGGTGCAGAATGCTGCCGGGGTCTATCAGGCACCGGGGGCGGCGGCTGACTTTAATTATTCTGATGGAGAAAGTGTTGAAATTCGGTTGCGCGATATTCTGACAGCTGCCACGGACTTGTCGTCGGATTCAGACGAGTTGCAGGCGGCGATTGAAGACTGGCCGACGGAATACCATTTAAGTCAATCTCGAGCCAATTTAGTACGCGCACTGAATTTGTCAGGGGTGAAACGTGTGCTGGAGTTGGGCTGCGGCTGTGGTTCAATAACGCGATACTTAGGCGAGCAATCTGGTCTCGAAGTCGATGCAGTGGAAGGCAGTCCGATTCGGGCAGCGTTAGCCAAACTACGCTGTCGCGATCTGGATTCGGTCACCATTCATGCTGGCAACTTTAACCAACTTGAATTTCCAATCGATCAGTATGACTTGGTGTTGTTTGTTGGCGTGACCGAATACGCGGGTCGATTCTCTGATAAAGCGTCGGATCAAGAGGCATTGCAGGATTTGTTGGCCTTGGCGCGAGGTACAGCTAAATCCAGCGGCGTGACATTAGTAGCGATCGAAAACCGTCTCGGTATGAAGTACCTGTTGGGCGCAAATGAAGACCACTACGGAGTACGATTTGTCGGACTTGATCAGTATCAGGACTCCAGCGGTATTCGCACTTACAGTTACGCTGAGTGGTGTACACAGATCGAGCGCGCAGACTATTCGGCTCATCAGTTTTTATATCCGTTCCCGGACTATAAAGTTCCGACTGTTGTCTTGCCTGAACAGTTTGATATGGACGATGCAGTGACCGCCCTGGAAGGTCTAAAATCCAGGGATTATGTTGAGGCTTTTGATCTTGGAGAATCGGAGCATCGACTGTGGCAAGGTCTGCTGCAAACTGATTCACTCAAGCATCATACAAACTCTTTTTTATTATTGCTGGGTAATGATGCGAGAAGTGTCCAGGCGATGGCGCCGGACGCCGTGAATGAGTTTCCCAACCCCGATTTGGCGTACCGTCATGCTGCGCCGGAGCCAACTCCAGCTCAAGTGTTCCGAAAACGTGAAATCATGCTCAATGCCGAGATCGCACAACTACAATCTCACACCGCGAATTTGGAGGCGAAAGTATCGCTGATGAGCCGCTCTCTTGGGTGGCGCGCATTAAACTTGGTGCGCCGATTGTTCGGCAAAACCACAATCGAGTGATTTGTTAATGAGTTATCGTAAGTACATGATAAAGCTTAATAATAAGCTCGAGTCTACTTGGGACTTTATCGATACAAGCAGCCCGCAGCCGAGTTTGCGTGCTGGTTGGTATATCTGCGAATTCGTGTTGCCGGGGATGATCGATCACACACCACGGTTTGTGATCGAGTCAGTTCAAGGCAAGGTGAAAGATCGGTTTCTGATTGGTCATCATGCGGGGCGCAACCGCATGCTGATTTACCTGCCTGATGGCAAGTTGACGGCGTACAGTCAATCACTCGAAATTATACGTTTGGTCCGTGTTTCAAATCTTGAAGGGCGTGCGCGTATCCTGCTAATTAGTGCTCGATATCTGCGTGATTTCTTTCGATTCTCAGCCCTGATTAAAGTCATTTTTATGCAGTTTCAGGATCGCGTAGAGCTATCGAACTCGCTACTGAGCCTGTATGAGCCAGCCGGTGGTGTCGACAGCTACCTGCACGACATTGATCGTTGGCAGAAGTATCGTGGTTTTCGTCGCTGGCTAAACTGGCTGGGGCGAGGCGTGCGTATAGGTGTGATGATTGAGTCTGAGACGCAACGCGCCGCGCTGGACGAGCTGCTGGTGCCGCCTGAGGTTGTAATTTTTGCGGGTCAGGCCATTCCGACTGAAGTTGACTACCTAGTTCCACTGGCTGCCACTGAAACGTTGCGTGATCCAGCAATTTTGCTCTTGAAACGCGCTATAAAGCGGGCAGGGCGCAGATCATCCAAACGCCCGACACTGGTATACACCGACCATGATTATGTGGACGATCCGAAACAAGAGCCGCTGCACCCTGTTTTCAAGCCTCAACCGAGTGAGGCGTATCTGCATTGTTTCAACTATCCTGGCTTTGCGTTGGCGTTTCATGTCAGTCTGCTTGCTGGCATCGATTCTGAATGCCTGTTGCACGTTGAGACTCAGTACGCGCTCGCGCTAACTGCGTTTCGGGACACGCAGCGAGTCTTGCACGTGCCGGAGGCGCTGTTTACGTCACGTCGCCACACGCCGCTTGAAACGCCGGTACCACAGAACCCCGCTTCGGCGTGGCCGCACATCGACTGGCAGCGAGTCGGTACCTATAATGTCTTGCGTGCCAATACGGATTGGCGCGATCATCCGTCGGTTGACCTGGTGATACCAACGCGCGATGGCTTGGCGGTTCTTAAACCGTGTATCGAGAGCATTCTGCATAAAACCACCTATACCAATTACAATATCATCATTGTTGATAACGGCAGCGAGAAGCCTGAGACTCTGGCGTTTTTTGATGCGATACAGAAAGATCAGCGCGTGCGCGTGGTGGCATATCCGGGCGAATTTAATTATTCGGCCATCAATAATTTTGCCGTCGCTCAAGGTAGTTCTGAGTACATTGGTCTGATTAATAACGATATTGAAGTTATTGACGGTGACTGGCTAACACAGATGATGGTGTGGGCTATTCAAGATAAGGTCGGTATTGTTGGCGCCAAGTTACTGTTTGGGAATGGCAAGGTTCAGCACGCTGGTGTGACCATTGGTATGGGGAACGCCGCAGGTCACATACACCGGCTCGAAGCAGGTGATGCACCTGGCTATCAATTGCGTTGTTTGGCAACACAAAATATGATGGCCGTCACGGCGGCATGTTTGATCACACCGCGAAACGTATTCGACGCGTTGAACGGGCTGGATGAAGTCACATTTCGGGTAGCGTATAACGACATAGACTACTGTTTGCGGGTTGAATCGCAGGGCTACCAAGTTATCTGGACACCGGAAGCCAGTTTATACCACCACGAATCAGTCAGTCGTGGCGACGACTTCTCAGATGAGCATTTGGCACGCTACATGAAAGAAGTGGCCGCATTACAAAAGCGCTGGAAATGCAAAGGCTTTGTAGATAAGTATTACAGTAAGCATTTACGCATCAGCGACGAAGGTGTTTATCCTCAAATAGAGCGGTCAGCACCGGACGAACTGATTTATTTACAACGCCGCGATTAACGGTCGGTTTTTTGTGTCGATTTTCGTATAATCCCGCTTTTCGTAAACGCCAGCGGTCACATTGTGTGGCTGGCCCAACAGGTATCTCTAATGGACGTATCAATTGTCATTCCATTTCTTAACGAATCCCCCAATTTATTGCCGCTGTGCGAGGAAATCAAAGCAGCAATGGAACCAACCGGGAAACAGTATGAAGTGTTGTTTATTGATGATGGCAGCACCGATGATGGTTGTGAGCTGTTAGAAAAAGCCAGGGCTGACATGCCACAAATTAAAGTGGTGAGTTTTCGACGTAATTTCGGTCAGACAGCGGCCATGGTAGCCGGCCTCGACTACGCCGAAGGTGAGGTTGTGGTGACTCTGGATGCTGATCGTCAGAACGACCCTGCGGATATCCCCAGCATGCTCGACAAGATCGACGAAGGCTATGACATGGTGTGTGGCTGGCGTTTTGACCGCCAGGACACCTATCTGTCGCGTAAGCTGCCGTCGATGTTGGCCAATCGCTTGATTTCAAAAATTACTGACGTGCGATTGCATGACTATGGCTGTACCCTCAAGGCGATGCGTAAAGAACTCGCCAAGCGCGTTACGTTGTATGGTGAGATGCATCGATTTATACCAGCTGTTGCGAGCGGAGTTGGTGCCAAGATTGCAGAAGTAAAAGTGAATCACCGTGCGCGTACCGCTGGGGAATCCAAATACGGTATTTCGCGTACCTTCCGTGTAGTTCTGGATTTGATTACAGTGAAGTTCTTACTACGTTTTCATGCGCGACCATTGCATTTTTTCGGCATGCCTGGTCTGGCCTTGGGTGGTTTAGGTGGTGCGTTAATTACGTATCTCACCATTGCGCGCTTGTTCTTCGGAGTGCCGCTTGGTGACCGACCATTGTTGATTTTTGCCTTTATGCTGGTGATTATCGGGCTGCAATTTATCCTGTTTGGGTTGATCGGGGAGATGCAGACGCGAACCTACTATGAGAGTCAAAATAAACCGATTTATCATGTTCGAACAACCATTGGTATAGAACAAGACACGCCTTCTAAGGGGTAAGACGATGCGCAAGCCTGTTCTTGCCGTTGTTGTTACCTTTAACCCGGATCTGAATGCGCTGACTCGGACGCTGAGCATACTAAACGGCCAGCAGTCTGACGTGTTGGTGGTGGATAACGGGTCGTCAAATTTTGTTAAAATTAGGGCGAAATTGACCACCTCTACCGAGGTGGAACTTTTACCGTTGAACGCCAATCTTGGGCTCGGTGCGGCACATAATGCCGGTATCCGTTTTGCCCGAACCAAAGGCTATGAGTATGTGTTGCTGATGGATCAAGACAGTATTCCACTCGACCACATGGTGCAGCGGTTACTGGAAGCGCATCGAGCCAAATCAACACACCAGAAGCTGAGCGCGGTTGGTGTTACGTATCTCAATGCCGACAATGGCAGCGAATCGTTTTTTGTGCGTTTTGGTTGGCTTAAGTTTCAACGTCATTATTGCGCTGAACGTGACAGCGATGGTTGTGTGCTGGCGGATTTTTTGATTTCCTCTGGCTCGTTGATTTCGTTGGCTACGCTTGAAAAAGTCGGTGAAATGGATGAAGGCCTATTCATAGATCATGTGGACACTGAGTGGTTTCTACGCGCGCGCAATCTCGGTTATCACGCCTTCGGTGTTTGCGACGCCGTAATGCAGCATGGCCTCGGGGAACAAACGCATCGCGTAACGTTGGGGCGACGCCAACGTAACGTGCCGCAACATAAGCCATTTCGGTACTATTATATTTTTCGTAACAGCGTTTTATTGTATCGACGTGCCTACGCGAGCGGGGTTTGGAAATGGAATGACCTGCAGCGCTTGGCGATGATTGCGGTCATGTTTGGACTGCTAAAGTCACCTCGCCGTGCCAATCTAACGATGATGCTACGCGGGTTCTGGCATGGTATTCGTGGTGTCACTGGGCCGTATAGTGATGCATAGAAGCCACATCATCATTGTCAATTACAACGCAGGTGACTGGCTTGCGCGGGCGCTGGATTCGGTGGTGAACTTTGCCCCCGAATGCGCGGTGTCAGTGGTGGACAATGCGTCGTCAGACAACAGCATTGAACTGGCACAGCAACGGCATGGTAACGTCGACATTGAATGGATTCTAAACGCCGACAACCGAGGGTTTGCCGCCGCCAACAATCAGGTACTCGCCACCTTAGACTGTGAGTTTGCGATTCTGATGAACCCTGACTGTGAACTCTCCGAGGGGACTTTACCTGCGCTCTATGCTGCCTTTGAGGCGCATGCGAAAATGGGCATGGCCAGTGGTTTGATACTGAATGAGGATGGCTCAACACAAACCACGTGTCGACGGACGTTCCCGACCCCTTGGAGTGCGCTCGTGCGCATGTTGCAGTTACACCGCTTGTTTCCCAACTATGCGGCGTTCACAGATTTTGATCAGGCCGCGACACTGGACGCAGCGTCCGAATTTGCTTTCGTTGACGCCATTTCTGGTGCGTTTATGATGGTTCGCCGGTCCGCCTTGGAGGAGGTCGGTTTACTCGATGAAGACTATTTTATGCATTGTGAGGACCTCGATTGGTGTAAACGCTTTGAGCTTGCTGGCTGGCAAATTGGTTCGGTGCCAGCCGCGGTGGTGACGCACGCGAAAGGTGTGAGTTCGAAATCCCGTCCAGTGGCCGTGCTGTGGTCGTTGCACAAGGGCATGTTGCGCTTCTTCGATAAGTTTTATAGTGACGAATACGTGTGGCCAATACGCTACACCGTAAAGGTAGGCGTATTAGTCAGCTTTGTTGGCCGAGCCGCACTAAGCTGGTGGCGCCGATGATCGTACTCACCGGTGCTCGAGGTGTGGTAGGTAGGCCCTTGAGTGAGCGCCTACGGGCCGAAAATCGGTCGTGTATGGCTGTTTCGCGAACAGCGGAAAATGATCACAATCAACCCCTAGTCTGCTGGGACTTACACCATCCAATACCATCGGGCATATCAAAGCGACTGGCTAACGCAGCCACGGTCATTCATTGCGCGCCTATCTGGCTTTTGAGTGCACGTATCGGTGACTTTATTGAGTTGGGCGTGCAACGGATTATCGTATTCAGTTCAACCAGCGTTCAGAGCAAGCAGACGTCCGGCGATGCCAGTGAGCAAAAACTGGTCGCGCAATTAGCCCAGGCTGAGCAGACACTTGAACAGGCCTGTGGCCGAGCAGGAGTCAAGTTAACGATCTTTCGCCCCAGTATGATTTATGGCCACGGACGTGATCAGAATGTATTCAAGATTGCGTCCCTAATTCGTCGCTTCGGGATTATGTTGCTGGTCGGCGAGGCGTCCGGCTTACGACAGCCCGTGCATGCCGACGACCTAGTCGACGCGTGTATCGCTGTGCTGGAAGCACCACAGACGTACAACAAAACTTACACCCTGGCTGGTGCCGAACGATTAAGCTATCGGACGATGGTGGAGCGGATATTTTTAGGGCTTGGCAAAAAAATACGGATCTACAGTCTGCCGCTGCGCGTGTTTCGCGGTGTGCTCTGGAGTGCCAGTAAGCTGACCCAGTTTAATTACACGCCCGAAATGGCGAATCGTATGAATCAGGATTTGGTATACGATTATCAACCCGCGGTTGACGACTTCGCCTACCAACCGCAACGGTTTCTCACGCAACCAAAGCGGGATTTACCCGAGGAGGCTGTGTGATCACATCTGCTTGGGTCTTGACGCTGTTGATCTTCGTGAGTGTCGCGGGATTGAGTTGGCTGTGTGTGCGTTGGATGATTGCTTACCTGACTCGTCGAGAGATGCTCGACACGCCAAATAATCGGACATTGCATACGGGTGCAGTGCCGCGCGGTGGCGGATTGGTGATCGCGGTGTTTCTGGTGCTGAGTTCCTTGCTGATGGCCGTGGTGTTTCCCAACTGGATATTGTACGTAACGCTGGCGCTGCTGATGGCTGGTTGGGCGGGGCTGGGCTGGTATGACGACCAGCACGATTTGACGCCTCAACTGCGCTTCCCATTTCAACTTATATTGGCGGTTGCCACCGTAGCCACACTGGGTTGGGTAAATACCATCTTGTCGGTTCAGCTCGGCTGGTTTGGACTGGGTCTGACGGTTATCGGTATTCTTTGGATGGCGAATCTGTACAACTTTATGGATGGCATGGATGGTCTTGCTGCGTCGCAGGCCATCGTTGCCAGCATCACGCTTAGCTTTTGGTTTTCGCGCGTTGGGAATACCGGTGTGGCCATGGTTTGCGTGGTGGTCGCCGCAGCATGCTATGGCTTTCTATTATGGAATTGGCGGCCCGCGAAAGTGTTTATGGGGGATGTTGGGAGTATTACACTGGGCGCTTTTTTTGCCACCATGATCGTGCTGGCAAGCAACCGACACGATTTTCCGGTACTCAGTTTACTGATTCTATTTGCCGTATTTGTTGCAGATGCCAGCATTACCATATTGCGCCGTGCTTGGTATCGAGAGAAAATTTGGTTGCCGCATCGGACGCACTACTATCAGCGTCTGGCTAATATTGGCGTCTCACACCAGTATATTGTTTGCGCCGCGATTCTGTTAATGTTGATCTGCTCATTGTTGGCCACAATTACGGTGCTGTATCGTGATATGATCGGCGTGGCGTTGGTCAGCGTTGGCATTCTGCTAGGCAGCGTAATCGCCTTGGTTCGATGGTTGGAATCACAGCACGAAAAAAATCAGCATCTACGAAACTCGAAGTCCGAACTCAATGATTAAATCTATCACTACCCTCGTGTACCGGTGGCGGATTATCCTGCACGATATTGTGGTTATCCCTATTGCTTGGTTGGGCGCGTATTGGCTGCGCTACAACCTTGAGGCGATTCCCGATGAGTTCTTGCAAAGTGCGGTGTTCGCACTGCCTGTGGTGGTGACTGTCCAGGCCATGACCAGCATTTTTGTTGGCGTACATCGAGGTGAATGGCGCTTCGTGTCGTTGCCGGACTTGTCACTGATTTTTAGGTCTGTGTTGGTTGGCACTACCGCCATTGCATTCACCCTATTTATTGTCGCTGAGCGTCTAATGTTCGTGCCGCGCTCGGTGTTTATTTTGTATGCCTTGATTTTGTTGGCACTAATGTGTGGTTCGCGGTTGTTCTACCGCCTGATCAAGGAGCGTCATTTCTCAACGCGAAGTGGCCGTAAGGTAGTGATTCTCGGCGCTGGCACCGCCGGTGAACAATTATTGCGTGACCTGCGTCGTAACCACCCAGATCGCTACAATATTGTTGCGTTTTTAGATGACGATCCAAATAAGATCGGCCGACAGATTCATCGTATTCCGATTGTGGCATCTCCAGATGTATTGCAGGATTTGATCCAGCGTTGGGATATCGATTTGGTGTTGATAGCGGTGCCTTCGGCGAATGACGCGCAGATGCAGCGGCTGGTGGCGATTTGCGAACGCAGTGGTGTTGAATTTAGAACCCTGCCTGGCGCGCATGAGTTGGTGAGTGGTAGCGTGCAATTAGGTGACATGCGAGAGGTGCGAATTGACGATTTGCTTGGGCGTGATCCGGTAAAACTTGACTGGCAGCGCATCCGTCACAGTCTGTGTGACAAAACCGTGTTGGTCACCGGCGCTGGCGGCTCCATTGGTTCGGAACTGTGTCGTCAGTTGGCGTCAGTGTGTTCCATGCATCTGGTGATGTTTGATCAGAGTGAATATAACCTCTACCAGATTGAAGAGGAAATGCGCGAGCGATTCCCAAGCACAAAAATTACGTCAGTGTTAGGCGATGTCTGCGACTTGTCAGCCACGCGTCACGTGTTCGAACAGTACGAGCCCGCCGCTGTATTTCATGCGGCGGCGTATAAGCATGTGCCTTTATTAGAGGGCCAGGTACGTGAAGCGATCAAGAATAATGCGCTAGGGACACGCATTGTTGCGGATCTGGCACATGAATTTGAGGTCGAAAAATTTGTGCTTATCTCGACGGATAAAGCGGTCAATCCAAGTAGTTTGATGGGCGCGTGTAAACGTGTTGCGGAGATTTACTGTCAGCAATTGGCGACCAGCAGCAAGACCAAATTTATTACAGTGCGCTTCGGCAATGTGCTGGGTTCCGCCGGCAGTGTGGTGCCAAAATTCCAAAAGCAGATTAGAGCCGGTGGCCCGGTGACCGTGACACACCCTGAGATGACGCGTTATTTTATGACCATCACCGAAGCAACGCAGCTAATTTTGGAGGCGAGCGCAGTTGGCGAAGATGGGTGCATTTATGTGCTTGATATGGGCCAGCCGGTGTTGATCTCTCAGTTGGCTGAACAATTGATTCGTCTATCGGGTAAAGAACCAGAAGCCGATATAAAAATCGTGTTTACCGGCTTGCGCCCGGGTGAAAAACTCCACGAAGAGCTATTTCACGATGATGAAAACCTCACGCACACGGCGTTCGAAAAAATTCATTTGGCATCGACCCGCCAGGTCGATCGAGCGCTGGTGGACCAAGTTTTTACTCAAATTATTGAGAATATGGATCGGTTTGATGACAGCCTGTCTGCTTGTATTCAGGCCTTGGTGCCAGAATACCAAGGATTTAAACCAGAGCAAACGAATAGTCCAGCCAACTGAGTTGGCAGCGCGGTTTATTCTTGGGTGTCTGAATCACGTGCTTCAAGCCGTGATACGCGTAACAAAACGCCAAATTTAGGGTGGTCGAAAAAGTGCTTTTCGTTGAGTTTTAAACGTCGCTTTTCTTCCATTCGAAACCCCTTGTAGTCGAGGTCAAGGTTGACGAACAATAGATCATCCGCATAAACCTTGATATATCCTTTGGTGTCATTCTCCAACACCGTGTAGGTCGCTGAGCTGCGGTATGGGAGTGCTTCTTGTCCCCAAGCCAAGTGGTGTTTTAGCGAGTATTCTGAGGCTTTATCAATGGCGGTGGCGTCACTGACTAACATGTCGGGTTCAATTTGCCAGGTGGCTGAATTGGAACGCATGGCCTCCGGGGCCACGTAATCATGTCTTTCGGTCGCGCTCGCAGGATTATTGTTCTCAAAAATAAGCACTTCAACCTTATAATCTTTAGACCAAGTGGTTGCAGGCAAAAGTAGAAGCAGGCCAGTGATGGTTGCTGCAAGCCAGGTTTTTTGTGTATAAATGCGTTGAATGGCGTTCATCGAAATTTTGCTATTGTGCGCGTGGACCACAGTCGTTAATTTATATTGCCTTTGTGGATCAAAAGCCGCAAGACTGTCAATTGGAAAACCCTAGTGTAAACCGCATATGAGCGAAATCAACCGTACATTTCAGAAAAGCAAGCTAAGCCAGGAATTCAAGCCCGCTTTCGGTCTACGTAACCCCCATTCACAAACAATTTTGTCCAGCATTGGGATTCGCAAGCGTGTCATTGGCAAACGCTTTCAGCCGTATGCCCAGTCCCAAAAGCAGATACTGCTAAGTGGCGGTGAAGACGTCAGACTGGTCGGGTATTTAAATCAAGCCAGCCACGAACCCGCACAGCAGTTAGCGATTTTGATCCATGGTTGGGAGGGCAGTCACGAGTCGACCTATATCCAATCGATGGCGCTTGAAATGCTGCAGGCTGGCGTTGATGTGTTTCGCCTGAATTTGCGCGATCACGGTGATTCGCACCACTTAAATAAAGCGATTTTCAATTCCACCTTAATCGATGAGGTCATGTACGCCATCGAAGATTTACAATCGCGACTGTCCTATGACAACATGCATTTGATCGGTTTTTCACTGGGTGGTAATTTTAGTCTTCGGGTGGCGGCGATGGCACATGATTTACATATCACGCTGAAGTCGGTGATCGCATTTTGCCCAGTGGTGCACGCGGCGCACAGCAATCTCGTACTTAACCAGGTCAGTAACTTTGTTTACGGTAAATATTTCGTGCGGAAATGGAAACGATCATTACGTAAAAAGTTGGAGCATTGGCCTGAGTACGATTTTGCCAAAAAACTCGATTCACTCAAAACCCTAGACGACATGAATGAAGCGTTAGTGCCAGAATATACGGAGTTTGATGACACCAAAACTTATTTTGATGCTTACGCCATCAATGGTGAGCGGATGGCGAAAACCATTGCCCCATGTTATCTATTTTTCGCTCAGGACGATATGATCATTCCAGTTGAAGGAATCAAAGAACTGGCTGATAACTCGGACATCCACATAACGGTAACGGAGCAGGGCGGTCATTGTGGTTACATCAAAAATTGGAAATGGGAATGCTGGCAGGATGAACAAGCTTTGAAAATCATTCAGCAATTCGATTGATCACTCAGGTGGCGAGCGCTTCAAACCGTGTACATTTGATAGCCATGCGAGTCCAGCCAAGCTTGATGCGCGCGACGGTCTGGGACAATTTCTTCCACAATCTGCCAGAATCGGCGCGAGTGATTAAATTCGAAGCAGTGCGCTAATTCGTGTACAACAACGTAGTCTAACGTGGCGGGCGGCGCCATAATGATGCGCCAGTTAAAGGCCAAATTTCCGTTGGTATCACAGCTTCCCCAACGACGTTTGTAATCCCGCACCTTGATCGTGTGGCACGGTGTGCGCTGCACCGACATTTGGGCGGCATAATGCGCGACACGCTGCTCAATCGCCAGCGCCGCATGTTGTTTTAACCATTTGACGAGCTTGTTTCTAGCCGACTCAACAATCGGAAGATGGCTTTGCAACACCGGGATCAGCAGTGTGTTATCGCTGAGCTGAATTCCTCCTCGCTGACCGATCCGAAAACGAACCTTCACCAGCCCACCGTTGAGCAGGATCGTGGCACCATCCGCGAACGGTGCATCAGCTGGTCGCTCTGGGAGCGCGCGTAAAGCCTTGTGTAACCATTCGCGCTTCAGTGTCACGAAATCAACAATATCACGAACGGGCATGCGACTTGGCGCGCGGGCGCGAATCCCTTTTGGGTGAACCTCCAACGTCAGCCGGCGTCGTCGAGCTGACCGAATGATGGTAACGGTCAAGTCGTCGATGAGGATATCAGTGGTCTTCATACTGGTTTTGTATGTGCTCAAGGAATGTCTGGACCAGCTTGATTCGCTGCTCTGGTTCGGAACTTGGCGTCAGTAAACGCACAGACTCCGGCCCATTAAAGCGATACGCATCTGGGTTAGCGGCTATGGTGCGCATTAACTGTTCTACATTGATATCCGGGTCGCTGACAAACTTGACCACACCACCCGATGGGCCAACCTCAATCGATGCCACATCACAGCGCGCGGCTTGCAGCTTAAGCGCGGCGATAGCAAATAGGTTTTTGGCCGCATCTGGCAATAGGCCGAATCGATCAATGGTCTCGACTTGAAGTTCGTCCAACTGTTCGCGGTCCGCAGCACTGGCGATGCGTTTGTACATTGTTAAACGCATGTGCACGTCGGGTAAGTAGGCATCCGGGAAGCGCGCGGGAATATGCAGATTGATCTCGACTTTTTCTTGCACGTCGAGTGGTTCCACGGCCTCACCACGTTTCTGTTTGCGCTTGCGCTGAATCGTCGCAATCGCTTGCTCCAGAAAGCTACTGTACATACTGTAGCCGATCTGGTCGATGGTGCCGCTTTGCGACTCGCCGAGCAATTCACCGGCACCACGTATTTCAAGGTCTTGTGAGGCGAGAGCAAAACCGGCACCTAATGTATCTAGACTTTCGATTGCGGTGAGTCGTTTACGGGCATCGTCGGTCATAGAATTCAGTGGCGGCGCAACCATGTAGGCGTAGGCCTGGTGGTGAGAGCGGCCAACGCGGCCACGTAGCTGATGCAACTGCGCAAGTCCGAAACGATCTGCGCGATTGATGACAATGGTATTAGCCGTTGGGACATCGATCCCGCTTTCGACAATCGTCGTGCACAACAGAATATTAAAGCGTTGGTGGTAGAAGTCGCGCATTACGGTCTCTAACTCGCGCTCTGGCATTTGTCCGTGACCAATACGGATCCGCGCGTCGGGCACCAAGTCCAAGATACGTTGTTGCATCTTCTCGATAGTCTGGACCTCGTTATGTAAAAAATAGACCTGACCGCCTCGGCGCAGCTCACGGGTTAGTGCCTCCTTCAATAATGCGTCATCCCATTCTCGTACAAAGGTTTTGACTGACATACGTGCTCGGGGCGGCGTCGCGATTACCGAGATATCCCGTAGACCACTTAAGGCAAAATTCAAGGTGCGAGGTATTGGTGTCGCGGTGAGTGTCAGAATGTCTACTTGGCTGCGAAGCTTTTTGAGTTGTTCTTTTTGTCGAACACCAAATCGATGTTCTTCATCAATAATCATCAACCCTAAGTCCTTGAATTCGATCCCTTTTTGAATCAATTTATGGGTGCCAACGGCAATGTCGACCGTGCCGTTTTTGATGCCTTCAATACCGCGTGCGGTTTCTTTGGCGGTGCGAAAACGTGAAAAGAGTTCCACATTTACTGGCCAGTCTGCAAAACGATCGGCAAAACTATTGTAGTGCTGTTGTGCTAGTAACGTGGTTGGGACGAGCACCACCACCTGTTTTCCACCTGCGATCGCCATGTACGCTGCGCGCAATGCAATTTCGGTTTTACCAAAGCCGACGTCACCGCAAACGAGACGGTCCATCGGCTTTGCCGAAGTCATATCGCTGATGACATCAGCGATCACCTGTTCTTGATCTGGGGTTTCTTCAAAGCCAAACCCTGCCGCGAAAGCGTCATAGGAATGGTCAATTGGTGGAAAAGCATGGCCAACGCGAGCCAATCGCAACGCTTGTACTTCCAGTAATTCAGCCGCCACGTCATACGCTTTTTCCTTCGCTTTATTGCGCAGCTTGACCCAGGCATCACTACCCATTTTGTGTAGTGGGGCCGTTTCTGGTCCGCCGCCAACATAGCGCGAGACCAAATCGAGCGATAACACCGGAATGTAGATTTTATCGCCACCCTGGTACTCAATGGTGGCAAATTCATTGTCATCGCCATCCAAATTCAGAGTTTCCAATCCTCGATAGCGACCAACTCCATGATCTTCGTGTACCACAGGGTCGCCAATATTGAGTTCGGCTAGCGACTTGATAATGGCATCAGGATCACGATTTTTATCTGAGCGTCGGCGTCGTTGGAAGGTCCGCTCGCCGTACAGTTGGGACTCAGTAATTATTTCTGTATTCTGCGCGTCGAGCTTAAGTCCTCGATCAATGGCGGAAACGGTAAGACACACGGTGTCTTCAACTTCAAGAAACTGTGCCCATCCGTCGACGGTGATGCAATGCAGGCCGTTTTCTTTGAGTAAGCCCAACAGGCTTTCGCGGCGTCCCGCTGACTCGGCAATCAATAGTGTGCGATGTCCGGGGGCCTTGACGTGACGAATAAAGTCATCGTACGGGTGCTCGCCACGCGGGTTAATTTTAAACTGTGCTGGCGCCTGCGTGTCATAGTCGACAATATGCTTGACGTCTTTCAGGTTGAGGTTGAGCAACTGCGCGCGCGGATAAGCTTTGAGGCCAGCGTAGATCTCGTCCGGTGCCAAAAATAGGGTAGCCGGGTCCAGTGGCGGCCACTCGGGATTGAGCTTGGCATTGGCGTGCCGTTCAACTATCTCAGATTGCAGTGTCTCGGCGTTCTCCATCACACCTTCTTCTAGCACGAACGTGGTGTCTGGCGGCAGGTAGTCAAATAAAGTATCGGTATGTTCAAAAAACAGCGGCAGATAAAATTCGGAGCCAGTCGGAGCCAGACCCTTGCTAACCTCGCGGTAGATGATCGATTGTTTCGGATCACCGTCTACGGTAGCGCGAAACGCTTGGCGAAATAGCGCTATGCTGGCTTCATCGAGTGGGAACTCGCGGGCCGGCAATAGTTGTATCCGGTCGAGCGAGTCGGTGGACCGTTGTGATTCGGTATCAAACAGTTTAATCGACTCAATTGTCGTATCGAAGAGGTCAAGTCGAAACGGAGATTCTACCCCTGAAGGAAACACGTCAACGATACCGCCCCGTATGGCAAATTCGCCGGGCGCCATTACCTGGTCGACACTGTAGTAACCGGCGTCGATAAGGCGTTTGCGAAACACCTCGGTATCAAGTTCATCGCCAATCTCTAGCTGAAAAGTATGCCCGTCAATGTAGCTACGCGGAGAGAGTCGCTGCATGAGTGCGGTCAATGGCACCACCAGTACACCGGACCTGAGTTCAGGCAAGCGGTGCAGCGCGAGTAGACGCCGTGAAATAATGTCTGGATGCGGCGAGACACGATCGTAGGGCAGGCACTCCCAGTCTGGAAACGTGAACACGGTGTCTTTAGCACCCAGAAAGAACCCGAGCTCGGTTTCGATGGGCGTAATATGCTGTGCTTCTGAGCAGACATACACGACAAATTTACCTTGTTGCACCAGCGAAGAGACTGCAAGGCTGGATGCGCTACCGTGGAGTTTGCGCCAGTGAAGAACTTCACCGGATTTTGCTGGGATGCTGGGTTGATTAGGCGACTGCACTGGTGTTCTCGTCTACGTCAAAAAAACAGCGATGATTCTACCATCCGGCGGCCACGCTCATTGTGAGAATTACGTCAACTGGGGGAATTGGTATTACCAAGTACTGTCTGCCTTTGGAGTCTTTGTGTGGTAAACCACTGGCGCATCAGTTTTATTCAGCAGCGTGGTGTTTGTCATGCCTGTCGGGCAGCGCTTTGGCCCAGTTAGCAATTCGTGTTGCAACTAGCTCATGGTGGCGCAAGAAAGTGAAATGTCCTGCTTGCTGAGTGCCCAGGTCACCAGCGCTGAAGAGCTGGTATTCAGTATGAACTTCGGGTGAGAATTTGGCGACTAAGCGTGCCGTTGCGAACACAGGTGCAAACGAATCATCCGCAAAATTGATGGCCAGAACAGGTGAGACGACGCGAGCTAACCCTGTTTCGTAGTCGAATTCGTCATGTGCTAATTCGTAGCGACCATGGCGTGCATTGAACGCCCAGTCTCGCATGACACCGCGGGCTTCACGCGCCGCAAAGCCCACTCGACGGCCAGGAAAATGCCCGACCACTTTGCTAATAAGGTACGCAAATTGGGTGAAAAATAGGATGCCGACCTTGCGCGTGCCGCGCCAGCCTCGATAGTCGACGGTGCCGGAGGCTAGCAAGTTTAAAGCGCAAACGTCGTGATGCTCATGGCGTGCTAAATAGAGGGCTGCGATCTGCCCGCCAAGACTATGGCCACTCAAAATTATTTTGGGCGTTGGGAATACTGCACGTAGCGTGTCGAGCGCCGCTTTTAAGTCCAGATTGACCAGGTGAGTGTAGGAAAAATCGGTGCCTCGACTAGCGCGTATTCCGCTTGCCCCATGGCCACGCAAATCAATACTCGCAGCATGCACGCCATTTGCCGCCAAACGAGTAATCAAGGCATCGTACTTGATAGCCTGGGTTCCCATAGCCGGAAGCAGTAGGATGACCGTGTTTGAAGGCGACTGCGTTTCGGCTACCCGGAGTTGATTGGAGATACCATCATCGGCGACAAACGCGATGGTATTGATCGACGGAGGCATAATCGCTACCACAAGCTGGGTTGCTCAGCACTCATTCCATACCAGTGGGGAAACACGAGCATAGTGGCAAGAATGAGTAATTGAATGAGAATAAATGGGATCGCACCACGATAGATCTGTGCGGTTTGAACGTTATTTGGTGCCACACCTTTAAGATAGAACAATGCGAACCCGAACGGCGGTGTAAGAAACGATGTCTGTAAATTCATTGCCACTAGAATTGCAAACCATACTTGATTTATCCCGAGCTCCAGCACCACGGCATACACCAACGGCAATACGATGTACGATATTTCGATGTAGTCTAGAAAGAATCCCAGCAGTGTAATCAGTAACATCACGGCGATCAGGAAACCCCATTTTTCTCCCGGAATCGACAACAACAATTGTTCAACTTGGTGTTCACCGCCGGTGTAGGAAAAACCCATAGAGAAGATGGATGCGCCAAGTAACACGGCAAACACCATCGCAGTGATTTTTACTGTTTCGTGAGCACTTTCCCACAGCATGCGCAACGAGAACTTACCATACAGGATAGCCAGCAGGATCGCGCCGACACAACCCAAGGCTGATGACTCGGTCGGGGTTGCCACCGCGTTGAAGATGGATCCCAAGACAATCAGGATCAGGGCCAACGGCGGTATCACGGCAAGAAGGGCAGTGGCAATAATCTGACGGCGAGATTGAGACGACTGGGCGTTATCGATAACCGGCGCTGCATCTGGTTTGATGCGGCAATAAACCAGAATGTATAGAATGTAGCAGCCGATCAGTACCAGGCCCGGAATCAGCGCCGCTTTGAATAGGTCGCCAACCGGCACACTGAGCACATCCGCCAGAATGATAAGTACAATTGATGGCGGAATAATTTGCCCTAAGGTGCCAGAGGCTGCAATGGTCCCGGTGGCTAACTCGGTTTTATAGCCATAACGCATCATCACCGGCAATGAAATCAAGCCCATCGCCACCACGCTGGCGCCGACGACACCAGTAGATGCGGCGAGTAAGGCTCCAACCAACACAGTTGAAATCGCGAGCCCGCCGCGCACTGCGCCGAACAATTGCCCCATCGACTCCAACAGTTGCTCGGCTAACTTAGTTCGCTGCAGAATAATGCCCATGAAGATAAACAGGGGTACTGCCATCAGCACCAACCCCTCACCGTTGTCGCCCATATTGGCGTAAATTCGGTAGGGTATCTGGGCCAACTGATTGGCGTCGGCGAAAAGCACGACAAAGGCAATACCGATGCCTGCAAAGGTAAATGCGACCGGGTAGCCAAATAACAAAAACAACAGCGCAACTATAAATATGGTTATGCCATGCATGGCCGATTAAACCTCTTTGAGTGCGTGTTTTAGGCGCAAGATGGATTCCAACAACATAGCTATTGCGGCCAATAGTAGACAGAAAAATGCAAATGGAATTACGCCTTTGATGATCCAGCGATTCAACAAACCGCCAGGATCCTGTGACTTTTCGCCAATGCCCGTGCTTGTTATTTGAGTGAAAAACTCGGCTAAACTTCCTGGCTGGTGCCCGAGGCCGTAGGCTGCGGCGGTGAACTGCCAACCGGTCCAGATCACGATCAGGCAAGTCGGTATCAAGAAAACCAAGGTGCCGACCAGATCGATAATGGCTTTATTCCGTACTGACAGGCGGTCGTGAATCAAGTCGACTCGCACATGCGAACCTGTTTGCAGGGCATACGGTATACCCAGTAGGAACACCGCCGCATAAAAATGCCATGACAATTCTTCCAGACCGATTGATGACGCGTTAAAGGCATAGCGCATGATCACATTGAACGCTAACAAGAAAACCAGCGCGATGAGCAGCACGGCTGCCAATGCGCCAAGCCATTGCATTAGTTTGTGGATTCCATCCACTGTGCTCTGCAGCATTATTAGTTAGTCCGGTTAGACATTAATTTGCAATCGTCTTGAGGTAAGCGTACTCGCCAACGTCAGTCCATGCTCGCGCTTTACGTAAATACTCAGCGCGTGATTGGATCACGCGTCGAGCAAAATCGCTACGCTGCCGCTCCTGCTCCAGGAGTTGCTGGTTGGAGGCTTTGAGTGCGGCGATTACTTCCGGAGGAAAACTCTTGACTTGAACATTCGGAAATTGCGAGGAAATCGTATCCCAGTTATCAGAGTTTGCTGCAAAGCTTGCTGTCGACATGTTGTAGGCGGTTAACTTGGCCGCATTACGCAGAATCGATTTGGCCCACTCAGGCAGTTTTTTCATGGTGTCGAGGTTAAAGAAGTACATCAACTCGGTACCGGGTTCGTGCCAGCCGGTGTAATAGTAGGGAGCCACCTTGTGAAAGCCCATGCGCAGATCAAGCCCTGGGCCAACCCATTCCAATGCGTCAATCGTACCACGCTCCAACGCTTGGTAGAGCTCGCCAGCTGGGATATTAGTTGGGACTGCACCAACGCCGGCGATTACTTTGCCACCGAAGCCTGGAATACGCATTTTGAGACCCTTCAGGTCCTCCACTGTGCTGATTTCTTTGCGAAACCAACCACCCATTTGCATGTCCGTGCTGCCGCCGAGCATGACTTCCATATTATGTCTGGCATACACTTCATTGGCGAGTTCCAAGCCGCCACCTTCATAAAACCAGGCCTTCTGCTCTTTCTCAGTCATATCAAACGGCATCGAAGAGAAGAATAAGGTGTCTGGATCCTTGCCACCGTAGTAGTACGAAGCGGATTGCCCGATGTCATACTGACCGCTCTTGACGAAGTCGAAAATGCCGAAGGCAGATTTGTGTTTATTGGTAGAGTCGACCCGGATCTGGATCTGGCCGTTTGACATCGACTCAACCAATTCTTTGTATTTGTCGACCGATTCCCCAAACACGGGAAAACCTTTCGGCCAGCCATGCGCGAGTGTGAGTTCGATGGTTTGCGGCGCGATCGCTGTATCCGAATGTGTCGCTGCTGATGGCGTTGAGTCTGACTGAGAGCAGCCCGCGAGTGTCATCATAAGCACGACCGATAACAACCACGAGGCGCGAGTAATCGAAATGGCGCGATTCATAGGTCCTTCCTGGGTTGGTTTTTGGGAACGACCCGTATTGTATGACTAGGCGGTGTTTAATTCTAGGGAGTCGCAAACTAATTCTAGTTGGCGGCATTGTCTCGTAGGTTTGCCAACGTGAGTTCCGCATTGGATTGTGCTCGTGCTAGCTCCGCTGGGGCGATCTCAAAACCGGATGCGATGGTGTTAATCATCACCCGTTCGTCGTCATCAATTCGTCGATCCGCGGCGGCCAGTTGCCAGAAGTATTCAAAAATTCGAATTCGATCTTGTTCTGATATTTTGACGCTGAGCGAATAGGCTAAAGCACGCAGCGATTTAGCTCGCTGGCTCATGCGTCTGGCTCGCGCCAATAGCGTGTGAATTTCGTTGGCATCGAGTCCGAATTTTGTGCGTAGGATCGTGACCAGGCTCGCCAACTCCAATTCATCAATGTGACCATCGGCTTCGATTACCTTGAGCATCAGTGTTACCGCTGCGGTCTGGATGTCCAGATTACAGGATACCGCCAGTGAACGCTTTATTTGTGTGGTGACTGCTTCCAGTGTTGTCATGGTGAACCTCTTGTGTAGGAGAATAATTCACCACGAAGTGTAGCGTTGTGCGACACACCGAAAAATACGTTAAATAGATTACGACGAACGTTTACTAGGTGGAATAAACGAAGGTTTAGATGGCCCCGATCGGGTGGCTTGAGTTGCTACGCTAATCGATCCCGAGCTGCCGCTTCGCGCGTTCGCGACTCTGAATGATTTGTTTTTCGTTTAAATGCAGCAAGCCAGCTACCTTGCGCACCAAGTGGCGCTCGTGCGGGTCTATCTGGTCGTCCGCCAGGGCCAGTGTCCATAGGTACTCGAGTAATTTTGCGCGCTTGGCGTTGCCCCAGTTGTCACAGATCTCACGTGTGAAGTTATGCAGACTGGTTGCTTCGTGCGCGGTACTTTTGGCCTGTTTAAACAGTTCACTCAATTCTTCGTCGTCCAGGTTAAACTCTCGACGTAATATTTCTTCCATGTAGATGAGTTCGACGTCATCGACACGGCCATCGGAACGCACCACTTCGAACATAAGTGTTGCTGCTGCTAATTTAAGTTCTAACTCTCTGTCTTCTGAGCGATGTTGCGGTCGTTTGATCAACTTTTTAAGAGACTTCAGCACGCGCTTTTCCTGTGGTTTTTATTATCGTTGTCATGCATAACATAATTGTCATACTAAAGACTTGAATAGCTCTACTTTCGGACTCATATTATAGGCATTGTTTAGCACAGAGGAACGCAATTGTGAGACGTATCTTTTATTTTCTTGCTACCAACGCTGCAATCATGATTGTGGCCGGTATTATTATTCAATTTTTACCCGCTGAGTACCGTACTCAGGATGGCCAGTTTTTGGTGATCGCGCTGGTAGCCGGTTTTGGTGGCTCGATCGTATCGCTGCTCATGTCCAAATCCATCGCCAAACGCGCAGCGGGTGTGTACGTTATTGAGTCGCCTCGCAACGAAACTGAAAAGTGGTTGGTAACCACTGTTGCACGTCAGGCTGAGCAAGCGGGTATCGGTATGCCGGAAGTCGGCATTTTTGATACGCCAGATATGAACGCCTTTGCCACCGGCGCAAGCAAAAATAACGCGCTGGTCGCAGTGAGTACCGGTCTCTTGCAGAATATGACGCGCGAAGAAGCTGAAGCTGTTATGGGGCATGAAATTGCCCACGTTGCCAATGGTGACATGGTCACGATGGCGCTGATTCAAGGTGTGGTGAATACCTTTGTGTTGCTGTTGGCACGCGCGCTGGCTCTGGCGATCGATCGCGATGGTCGTGGTATTGGCTATTTCCTTGGCTTTATGGCGGGGCAGGTGGTGTTTGGATTCCTGGCCAGTATTGTGGTGGCTTTTTTCAGTCGACAACGTGAGTATCGCGCGGATGCCGGTGGGGCCAAATACGCTGGTGCGCACAAGATGATCGCCGCGTTGGAGAAACTCAAGCGTGGTCAAAGTGGGCAGCTGCCGGATCAGTTAGCCGCTTTCGGGATCAATAACAGCGTGAAAAGCCTGTTCTCGACCCATCCACCATTGGATGAGCGTATTGAGGCATTGCGCACAGCTAACTAATCGACTATGCCGAGTATGAGCGATTAATGCTCGGCTCGATAAGCGACTGGCTGCTCATAGGCGGCCAGTTCGCGATCTCCACAACGTCATCATGTGTCGCTGTGTAAACTCTCAATCCTAATCCTGACGAGAGTTGTGATTGCTTTGTTAAGAGGTTTGATTGATAGTTGCCGAGCATTGTTCTAATTATGTGCTGGGTGCCTAAGCTCAATGAAACTTCCTACCGTAAAACAACTAAAGTATTTGTGTGCCCTCGATGAGCATCGCCATTTCGGTCATGCTGCGCAGGCGTGCTTTGTGTCGCAATCGGCGTTGAGCACCGCGATCAACGAATTGGAGCAGAATCTTGGGGTTACGTTATTCGAGCGCGGCTCAGTGATTCTATTAACCCCTGTTGGGGCTACTCTGGTGGACGAGGCCAGGGAAATTCTAAATCAGCTAGACAACTTTGTTGAGCACGCTAAGCAAGCACAAGGTGCGTTTGCCAGCGATCTTCGTTTCGGTGTAATTCCAACCATCGCGCCATTTCTGCTACCCAAAATACTGCGCCCGATGCGGCAGTTATACGGCAGTAATAAGTTGTACATCCGCGAAGACCTGAGCCCAAATCTGTTGGATCGACTGGGCAAAGGTGAACTGGACGTTCTGTTATTCGCATTGCCGTATGAAACGGGGCAATTCCATACTGAACACCTCTTTTGTGATGAATTGGTTTTGTGTCTTCC
Organism: Arenicella chitinivorans; assembly: GCF_014651515.1. Taxonomy (NCBI): domain Bacteria; kingdom Pseudomonadati; phylum Pseudomonadota; class Gammaproteobacteria; order Arenicellales; family Arenicellaceae; genus Arenicella; species Arenicella chitinivorans. The sequence continues at coordinate 23,443 of NZ_BMXA01000006.1, read as the reverse complement.
CGCGAACCATTTATTGACCGAAAAGCCATCGATTAATTTGAAGGATCTTAAGCAACAGGACATATTGTTGCTCGAAGATGGACACTGTCTACGCGACCAATCACTCAAAGCCTGCAATCTTGAAGCGCAAAGCGTGCGAATTCCTTATCAGGCAACCAGTTTAAATACCTTAGTGCAGATGGTGGTGAACCGTGTCGGAATCACTTTACTGCCCGAAATGGCGGTCACCGCCAATATTACACACGATACCGATGCTCAGATTCGGCATATTTCGACCAATAAAGATGTCAGCCGCCGGATTGCTTTGGTGTGGCGCAAGAACTCCCCACGCGCAGACGAGTATCTTAAGTTAGCCGAGATGATTCGCGAGTTCGGACCGCCTCGACGTAGATAACCCTTAACCTTAACCAAATAACACGGTACTAATTAACTGACTATGCTTACTCGATTGGAAACTCCGATTGCACGTTTTTTGCGGATGGAAGCCGCTGGTGGAATTCTGCTTATGTTCACAGCCGTTCTGGCTATTGTGATCGCGAATACACCGCTTCACACCTATTATGATTTGCTGTTGGATACACCGGTATCCGTGCAGGTCGGCGGCTTGATAATTGCTAAGCCGTTGCTGTTGTGGATCAATGATGGCCTGATGGCGATTTTCTTTTTTTTAGTCGGATTGGAATTGAAACGAGAGATTGTCGCCGGCGAACTCTCCGAGCTACGCAATGTGATCCTACCGGGCATCGCCGCGGTCGGCGGTATGGTAGTGCCCGCAGCAGTTTACCTGTTTTTTAATATAAACGATCCGGTAGCGGTTAAGGGTTGGGCCATTCCAGCCGCAACAGATATCGCATTCGCGTTGGGTGTGCTGATGCTGCTGGGTTCTCGTGTGCCAGTGACGTTGAAGGTATTTTTGACCTCAGTGGCGATTTTCGATGACATCGGGGCAATTGCGATTATTGCGCTTTTTTACACGTCGAAAATCTCTTTTTTAGCGCTCGCAGTTGCCGCGCTAGGTGTGGCGGTATTGGCCATACTGAATCGCAGCGGTGTGACGGCGCGCAGTACGTACATGATGGTTGGTTTGGTTATCTGGGTGGCCTTGTTGAAATCCGGCGTGCACGCTACGTTGGCAGGTGTGATCGTGGCCTTATTTATCCCCTATACGGATCCGAAGAACCCAGAAAAGTCGCCATTACGTAGTCTTGAACACGATCTTCATTCGGTGGTCGCATTCTTTGTGTTGCCGGTGTTTGCCTTTGCCAATGCTGGTGTGCGTTTGTCTGGTGTTTCTCTTGATGTGTTTCTGCACGACGTGCCGATCGGTGTTGCGCTTGGCTTGATTGTCGGCAAGCAGATAGGTGTCTTTGGTTTTGCAGCCGTCGCGATTAAATTTGGTCTCAGCACCTTCCCTAAGGGTATGAACTGGTTGTCGCTTTACGGCGTTAGCGCCCTATGTGGTATCGGCTTTACTATGAGCCTGTTTATCGGCTCTCTCGCATTTGAAGAGAGTGGTGTGAATCTATTATTCGATGAGCGGCTAGGGATTTTGTTAGGTTCTGTTGTCTCTGGTTTAGTCGGCTATCTGGTTCTGCGTAAAGCCTTACACGCAGAACCAGAACAGGTTGCTTGATGCGCAATTAGTCGAAGAAGTACTCTAGGCCGACCTGAATAAAGCTGTGTTGATCGAAACGGCTGAGCGGGTCGGATGGAGACTCTGCATCGAATATCCGCGCTTCAATATTTAGCGTAGTGGCCGTACCGATTCGCGTTGACCCCTCGACAAACCAGGCACGTGAATCGGTTTCGTCTAGGTCATTGCTGACACCAAATAGGATCTGCGAGTCGGCCATATCGTTCAGGGCCAAACGAGCGCCCACAAACAGATCATTTTGAAACACAGTGTCGAGCGGGGCGTCGCGCTCATCCCAGGCGTATTCGGCTAACAGGCTTAAGTCATACACCGAGTTTAAAATGCCAACTAAGGTGTATTCGGTGCCGACGGTTGCGGCACTGTATGACGCATAACTGGCATCATCAAAGTCACGTTGTATGGCTTCAAGTTTGTACAGCCAGGCCCCAGTGGTAAGTTGTAAGTCGAGCCCGACTTGCGTGATCTGCGCGTAGTAAGCTTCGGTGGCGCCGGTAAGGGGATTCGCAAAACGCCGTAAGTCTGGGTCACGTGAGGTGCCATCGAACCAAGAGAGCCCCAGGTCCCAATCACCGAAGGTGTTTTTGTAGCGTACTGCGTAGTCAAAATGCGAGGTGCCGCTGCTGGCCTCGTAATGCTCAACGTCATCGCGCACCATCAGTCCGCCGTTTAAGCGGCTGTCTTTACCAGCTAGGGTGCGCGGCCGAAAATAGGGCAGGGCAAAGGCTTCCAAAGTGCCAAAATCGGCAAAATAGGTGTACCGAATCATCGGCTGCCCAAGCTTGTCTTCGCCGTCGATGTTCTCTACGCCGTCCGTCTGATTGATGATGTCCACCAGGTGCTGAGATTCTGTGACGCCCCAGAAAACGCGTCCCAAACCAACGGAAAGCTCGGCATTATCGTAAATTTTCGAATACAGGAACTGACGCAGATCCAAATGTGAGCGTGCCTCATCATCACTGTCTATACGCACAAAGGGTTCCAGCACGATTTGATCTGAGCCGTTGTTCCAATCACGAAAATATTCCATTTGGAGTCGCAAGGATGTTTGCCCGCGATTGGCATCACCGGCGTCATCTAACCGGTGCGTAAATACACGTTGTTCCAGTTCGAGACTGCCATCGAAACTCTGATTTCCCTGTGCGGTTGCGAACTGTGTGCTGACTAGGGCGATGGCACCGAATAGTGGTGCCAAGGTAAATTGTTTCATGAGAGTTTATCGTGCTCGATTGAGGCGATTCTCATTGAAATCAGCATCACTTAAGCCGACGTCGAACTCAATGTTCTTGAGCAGAATATCCGTGCTCTTGCCGGTCTTGTGGTTGACCATAACCTGCGTGCTGGCGCGCCAGTATTTATTTTTGTATTGCTTATAGTCTGAAATTGTCAGGGTTTTCAGCAGGGTGTCGCGACGGTCGTAGAATTCCAGTTTGTGTGGTCGGTAGTGCGCTGTGTCGACCCAGGCAATAATTTTGGTGTACCCCGAATATTTGTCCACCGGGTCCATAACAATCACCGCGCCAGGTAGGCCGTTGATGGTTTCTTCGCGCTGAAAATCGAACTGATATTTCTCGACTTCAAATGACGAGAGGTCTTCAAACGCAAACTCACTGCCCAAAAATGGACCGGATTTGTTGCGTGATGCAATACGCTTGACGCGCTTAACTGCGGGTAGGTAAATCCACTGGTCGTCATCGCCTTCGGTGTGTGAGAACGACAAAAAGGTCGTACCTTTCACATCCAGCGGTGTGTCAAAGATGGTCAGGGCTTTATCACCATCGCCAGTTACTTCCAGCGCTTTTGTTCGCATTTCTCGAACGACTTCGTCACCGCCTTTGGTGCGCAATGTCATCGTCATTTGGCTTTGAGAATTTCCCCAGCCGCGATCGCGTGCTTTCATTTCTTTGGCGATCGCCAACCCCTTGGCTTCGCTGTCCGGGTCAGCGCTGGCGGGTAGGGGTAACAGGCTTATGGTAATTGCTAGTAAACAGGTGGATAGTGGTTTGATCATGCTCTCTCCAGGGCGGTGTGGTTTCCTTTGTGGATTATAACTAATTTTGATTGTTTTCTGTGCTGCTAAACAACTTTGCGCGGACGGTGGTGCGGTATTCCTTCGGCGTAATTGAGGCGAATTGTTTGAAGAGTTTCGTGAAGTAACTCACATCCAAGTAGCCTACGCGAAATGCGATCTCCGAGATGCTTAGGTTGCTGCTCTTTAACAGTTCACGTGCCTGATTAAAACGCTCGCGTTGCAGGTATTGTAACGGTGTCATATTGGTGGCGCTACGAAATCGGCGGGTAAAATTGCGCTGACTCATACCGAAAAGCTCAGCGAGTCGGCGCATGGAAATCGCGGCTTTGCTCATGTGGTTTTGCATCCACAGTTGCGCTTGCAAGATGACTTCGTCTGGGTGGTTGACGTTTTCCTTGTGCGTAAAACTCAAACGATCATAAGGCTGACGCACCTCATGCGAAAAGTGTTGTGACAGATGATCTGATATCGCCTTGCTGTAGAAACGGTGTACATGGTGCAAGGTCAAATCCGTTTGCGCGTTGATGCTGGCAGCACAATAAATTCTGCCGGCAGAGGTAATAAAATGTTGACGTTTTAATTCCACCAGCGGGTAATCTTTGGCGAATTTTTCTAAGTGGTGCCAGTGCGTTGTGGCCGGACGCTCATTCAGTAAGCCCGTTTGCGCTATGAAACAAACGCCGGTGCCGGTCGCGTTTAGAATCGCTCCGTGCTCATATTGCCAGCGTAGCCAGTCTACGATTGCTTGATTCTGACGTACGATTGGGCGCGGATTGCGCCACAATGCGGGCACGTAAACCATGTCAAAAACAGACTGATCCAGCGCCTGATTGGGTTGCAAGCTTAGGCCCGAGGGAAGCTCAATCCGATCTTCGTTGGTCGCTACCTTGACCAATTCAACTTCTGTATTATGGCTGTCAGTTTGTGTGGCTGCGGTTTGATTCGCAGCAAAAAACAACTCATAGGCGTTGGTCAAACTGGTCGCCAGCATATGTGGCGTAATTAAAAATGCAATGCGCATGTTCTAGATGTCGATGATAATTCGTGTGATCTGTCCATTTGCAACCATAATATGGCCAATATGCCATGCAAAGAAGGGGTAAATGGACATATAATTCCATTTTAACGCATTTGAGTTGCGAATAGATTTTACCTACAGCCGAGTTCTCTCGTTTAGGAGCCCCCTGCATGAATCGTTTACCCGTTATCGTCGGCTTTGGTGGTTACAATGCCGCTGGCCGCAGTTCTTTCCATCACGCCTACCGACGTACTGTTTTAGCCAGCTTAAGCCCTGAAAAGCGCGTCACGACCTTACTCAGTCTGGCATGTCTCATGCGTTTAGTTCGCTATGAGAATGGGCATTACGTGGATATAGACGGCGACACATTGTCGGCCGAAGCTGTGGCTGATAAGTACCAGAGCACGATCGAGACCAACACCCTGATTCGACGCATCCATGCCGAACTTTTTGACCCCGACCAAGTGCTGGCATATACGGAGTTGGCGCTCGAAAGTGCGCAAACTTCGGAGTTTACCGTGCGTCGCCGTGATTTGCCTGAGCCATTACCAGCCAACTGGCAAGTGAGCAACGTGGATGATCGTACGGTGAAAGTTACCATTGCCGGCGACCTGTCCGTAAAAATGAACACCGTTCGCCCAATGGAAGTGCAATCTGCTGGTATGGTACCGACCGGTTTCATTCCTGCTGATCAATACGAATCACGCTTTCATCCACGTGGTTTGCAATTAACGGTACTCGGTGCTTCGGATGCCATCAACTCAGTTGGGATCGCCTGGGATGACATCATGGCCAAGTTGTCACCCGATCAGGTGGCAGTTTTTGCAGCCAGCGGATTAGGACAGACTGACGACTATGGTATTGGCGGTTATATGCAAGCTCGTATGCGGGCGGCGCGTGCCACGTCTAAGCAAATGGCACTTGGATTAAATTCGATGGTGGCCGATTTCGTCAATGCCTATATGTGTGGCAGTGTCGGTACCACAGGCGCAGTCACCGGCGCGTGTGCGACGTTTCTCTATAATTTACGACTCGCCGTGGACGACATTAAAGCAGGTCGTCACCGCTTAGTAATCTGTGGTTCAGCCGAAGCGCCGGTGACTCCAGAAGTAATGGAAGGTTTCGCGGCAATGAGTGCTTTAGGTACGGATGACCGACTGGCAAAACTCGATGGTGCAGATACCGCCGATCACCGTCGGGCATCTCGGCCGTTTGGTGAGAACGCGGGTTTTACTATGGGGGAATCATCACAGTTCTTTGTTTTAATGGATGACGAGCTTGCGATGGAGCTTGGTGCGGATATTTATGGCGCGGTACCCGATGTGTTTGTAAACGCAGATGGCTTTAAAAAGTCGATCTCATCACCTGGTGCTGGTAACTATATTACCGTGGCGAAAGCGGTTGCGGCGGCGCAAGCGATCGTCGGTGCCGATACCATTAAACACCGTTCGTTTATTCAGGCGCATGGCTCCAGTACACCGCAGAATCGCATCACTGAATCGATGATTTTCGACAAAGTTGCAAAGGGTTTTGGTATTGATGATTGGCCGGTGACGGCGGTTAAGGCGTTTGTTGGGCATCCGCTCGGCCCCGCCAGTGGTGACCAGTTAGCGAATACCCTCGGTGTGTTTGCTGATGGCATTATTCCCGGTATTAAAACCACTGACAAAGTCGCTGATGACGTGTTTGATGATCATCTGGACATCGTGCTGCAAGATAAATCTACTACGATGGACGTCGCGTTTTTGAACTCCAAAGGGTTCGGCGGTAATAACGCCACCGCTACCGTATTATCGCCCAGGCAAGTCGAGTCTATGCTAAAGCAGCGTTATGGTGTTGACGCGTTCGTCGAATACACACGCAAACGAAAAGCGGTGCGCACGACGGCAAAAGCCTATGACGATGCAGCGTTGACAGGCGATTTGCGTATTATTTATAACTTCGGGAGCGGGATCATTGAGGAGCACGAAATCAGTGTGTCTGAGACGGCGCTGAACTTGGATCGATTCGCTAACCCAGTGTCACTACATTTTAGCAACCCGTATGCGGACATGGTAAATGACTGATTTATCTAACGTATCTAAATTCCGTGCTGGACTGGCCAGCGACCTGGCCCTGATCGGACATCACGTGCAGCTTGAACCGCTCAGCTCAGACCATGTGGCTGACCTAACTGCTGCGGCGGCCGACGGCGAATTATGGAATCTACACTATACCGGAGTGCCCACACCGGACCAAATGCCAGCGATGGTGAAAAATGCCTTGTGCAACCGCGACGCGGGGATTGAACACCCGTTTGTGGTACGACGATTGTCAGACAACCGCGTGGTCGGTAGTACTCGATACTATTATCTCAGCGAGCAAGATCGTAATTTGTCGATTGGGTTTACCTGGTATTCGGCGTCGGTTCATCGCACTGGCGTGAACACCGAGTGTAAGCTGTTGCTGTTACAGCATGCGTTTGAAACAATGGGTTGTATCGCTGTGCACTGGCACACACACCACGACAATGTGCGTTCTCAGAAAGCGATCCAGCGCTTGGGTGCCAAATTTGACGGTATTATTCGCAACCATAAAATCATGCCGAATGGCACGATTCGCCACACGCATTGTTTCTCGATGATCGATTCTGAATGGCCACAGTCCAAAGCCTTTTTGACCGGGCGTCTGGCGGCGTTTTCGGATAGCTAGATTTGATCGCGACTCAGTGTTGGGTCGCCAGAGGAAGGACGTCTTGAGGGCAGGGCGTTGCAGCGACTTATGTGCGGCTACAACACCCTGAATTTTAGTTTATCCTTGTTCTTGGTCCAGCAGCTCCTGGATCTGTACTGCGCGCTCCTGTAACTCCAGTTCCTGGCGGCGTAGGTCCAATTTCTCTTGTTCGATTTTTAACAGCTCTTCTTCAATAGACAGCTGGCGTTGCACCTTCGCATCGGCTTCGGCTTGCGCGCGCTGCGCAGCCTGTTGCTTGGCTTGTTCTTCGCGTTGTTTTGCTGCAGCCGCTTCTGAGCGCTTGCGTTCTGACTCGGCTTCCGCCTGTTTGCGCGCAGCTTGTTCCGCGTCAATGGTATTTTTTTGTTCCGCGTAGGCTTCGCCGAAAGCGTCACCGCAGACTTTATCTGCGGCAATATCGCGGTTTGCATCACAAAACCCTTCGATCTCCTTGGCGCACCACAAATCGCCGTCGGTCTTGCGCTGTACCTTGTGTTCTGAATCATCTTCGCACGTGACAGTGAAGACCCAATAGGCGTCTTCTGGGCCGTATTGTGCGAACTCTTCCGCTGTTTTAGTTTTCACCTGTGCGCTTGCGGTGGCAGTGAATACAATGCTGCCGACCAGCGCGGCGTAGCCAATTACATTACCCATTTTATAACCCAATTTAGATTTGCTACTCATAATTTGTCTCAGTACTTAGTCGTCATGTTCGAGCGGAATACTATGCCGCTCTGATTAAAATAAATGTTATTGCTGGCCGTCCATCTGAGCTTTTTTGAGCTCAAGTTCACGGCGCTGAAGTTCCAGTCGTTTCTGTTGAATCAAGATGCGTTGCGACTCGATTTGGTTTTGCTCTTTTAATAAGTCTGTCTCGGACAGTTTTTTTGCTTCGATTGATGCAGGTGCTGTTGTCGCAGGTTGTGGACTCGGTGCAGCAACAGGTTTAGAGTTTGTTTCCGCTTTCGTGGTGTCTGGCGCAGCTGATGCGGCTGATTTCGGCACCGGGTCGGTGACAATAGGTGCGGATTCGTCATCCGACACTTTCTGCGCAAAATTGTCCGCGCAGACCATACGCGAGGCAGTGAATTTGTTCTCATTGCACACTGTTGGCGCGTCGCTGGCACACCAATTATCACCTGTGATCGGCTTTTGCATCGAGCGCGGTTGTTCCACATTTTCACATTTAACGCTGACGTGCCAATATGATTGTTCCGCTTCGATGAATTTTTCAAGTGACATACTTTCGACTGCCGCGGCATACGCTTTCATGCCGATGAACACGCTGCCTATCAGCGCCACGACGGTAATACCGATTTGTTTGCGATCTGGTGTTGGTTTAATTCTCATAACTACCCCTCGTTGATTAAATCACTATGCTGATACACTGCGCTGTGCCTGTTTTTCCTGCTGTTTGAGTTGGCGATTTCGTTCAGCTGCTTTTTGGCTGTCGGAGCCAATATGGCTTTCGCCGCGATCTTTCGATAATTGAACTTGTTTCTCGCGCTCAGAAAAACGTGCTTTTTGTTCTTCAGTTAGCGCATCATGGCAGCGCGGACAACTTACGCCCGGACGATAATGCTCAGACAGTTTGTCTTGTTCGGTGATCGGAAAACGGCAGGCATGGCATTGGTCATACTGACCTTTCTCTAAGTCATGGTTCACCGCAACGCGATCGTCGAACACAAAGCACTCTCCATGCCATTTGCTGCGTTCTTGTTCCACCGTTTCAAGGTATTTAAGAACACCGCCTTTGAGATGAAAGACCTCCTCGAACCCTTGTTCTTTCATAAACGCCGACGCTTTCTCGCAACGAATGCCACCGGTGCAGAACATCGCCACTTTCTTATGCTTTTGCGGGTCCAAGTTTTCGGCAACATAGGACGGAAACTCGCGAAATGTATCTGTGTGTGGATTGATGGCGTTCTCAAATGTGCCGATTTCGTATTCATACTCATTGCGCGTGTCGATCAGGACGACCTCTGGATCGTCCAGAAGTGCGTTCCACTCCTGCGCATCGACGTAAGTACCAACGACACGGTTGGGGTCAATACCGTCCACACCCATGGTAACGATTTCACGTTTCAATTTAACTTTCGTGCGGTGGAAGGGCGGTGTTTGATGATACGATAGTTTGTAATCCAGGTCCGCCATTCTGCTGTCTAACTGCATCCATTCAATGAACTCTGTAATGGCGGCGTCAGAACCGGCAATCGTGCCGTTAATACCTTCGGTTGCCAACAGTAAAGTGCCTCGAATACTGAGCTGATTCAGCTTCGCTAGATAATTTGGTTGCAGGTTTTGATAATCATCAAGCTGCACAAATTTGTACAGCGCACAGACAGTTATCGGGTGCGAGTTCGTCGCAGGACGAGATGTATTGCTTGTGTTTATATGTGACATGAGAAAGCGAGCTAACCAGAACGTAAAACTGGCGCATCATTAAGTTACTTACCAACTCGTAAGTATCTAATGTTTAATCATATTATTCAATAGAAGCGCGGATGACTTGATGGACAAATATGCGCTAATTCTGGTATTCCGCGCCGAATTACCAACCTTGTTTCCAAGCCACGCTGTGTACCTTCCAGTCACGGTCTTCACGCTTGAGCAAGACGGAGAACTTCACGGCATCGGCTTTTAGACGATTGGACTCCAAAGACAAGTCGGTGTCACGTGAAGCCATCGCGGCGGATAGCTCGACACTGGCGACGTTATTCTCGATGTCAATCGAACGAATCAACGTGAAAATGTTGATTTTTTGATTGCGCATGATCTGCAATTGAGCAAGTCGTGCAATCTGCTTGCTGTCGTAGCCCTGGTGGTCGGCGTAGTCGTCGCTGATGTGCGCCATAATTCCGCTTAATGAGCGTTGTTCGGCGGCTTCCTCAATCAGGGTTAATGTCTTGCGGACTTGTGTTTCTGGGGCGTCGGCAGGTTCAGATGAGCAGGCGACGAGGACGGCGAGGGCGAATAGTGACAAGCAAGTTTTGAACATTGCTACTGCTCCAGTGTTGGTTTCACTTTATACTAGCGGTGATGAATTATCTCAGCCATTTGTTTTTCTCTCAACGCACACCGCACTCAATGACCGGAAATTTGATGGGCGACTTTAAGCCTGCCGCGTCGTTGCTTGAAGTTTTACCCAAGGCGGTTCTGTTGGGGATTGAGAATCACCGTTTGGTTGATCGCTTGACCGATGAGTTCGATGCGGTTAAAGCGCTGCGCGAGGTGTTTTCGAGTGAGCGACGCCGGTATGCCGGTGTGATTACCGATATTGCGTTTGATTATTACTTGATTAAACACTGGGAGCAATTCGCCTCGGTTGATTTTGATGAGTTTCGCGCACAGTGCTATTCCGGATTGACTGCGTGCCAAGAGATTATGCCGCCGCGAATGAATCGCGTTGTTGGTCTCATGGCGGAGTATGACTGGTTGAACAATTACGCCACGCTTGAGGGGATTGGCGAATCAATTGATCGAGTGAGTGAGCGTATGCGTTACCGTAATAACATGGCTGGTGGCGTGACTGAAATTGAGCGTAATTACGACGCGTTTGAGCAGGCATTTTTACCCTTATTTGCGTACTTGCAACACGGCGTTGAAAGTGCGGCGCTAGAGCAGTCAGACGCAATCCGCCAAGGTGCAGCAAAAACGGAATTAAAAGGCTAAAAAAGCCTTAAAAAACACGGATATTGCTTTGACAGAAAGGGTTTCACTCTATATGATTCGGCCCAATTCAGAACAGGCGGTTCACATGCCTTTTCCAATGTCGTTGAGAACATGGTATTGCGAAGTAGTTGGTTTGTGAACGGTATAGTATTAATTCAGCGAGGCAAATCATGGCTGTACAGAAGAGTAAAAAATCGAATTCACGCAAAGGGATGCGTCGTTCACATGACGCAATGACCGCGCCAACATTATCTACCGATTCCATGACTGGTGAATTGCACCGTCGTCACCACGTAACTGAGACTGGTTACTATAAAGGCAAAAAAGTGGTGAATGTTAAAACTGCTAACTAAGCAGTTTTACATGTTTTTATCCGAGAGGGCCTCATTTATGAGGCCTTTTTCGTTTTCGCGTCTGCGCTCTGCCGGCACGTCGTCGTTGACTGCCAGGTCGCAGTCGAGATAAATTTTCTAAGTCTAATGCTGGTACGTGCTATCGCATGCTTATATGATATAGCCCATAACGCAGACTCGGGTGTTCGAATAGTGCCAATCTGGTCGGCGCGCCCAATTTGAACACTTTGCAACCAAACAGGAATACCAAATTCGATGTCTTCAACCCCGAATGCAACCACGGTTGCGGTAGACGCAATGGGCGGTGATTTTGGCCCTGAAGTGACCGTCCCCGCCGCGATAGAATTCCTTCTAAAACCTCACAACAAAGACCACCGTATTATTTTGGTTGGTCTCGAAGAGCCGATTCAGACTGTGCTGCGCACGCACGGTGCCAAAGAGCTACTCGATAGTAAGCGCTTAGCCATTCATGGCGCTTCCGAAGTGGTGGCCATGGATGAGTCGCCCGCGCTGGCTCTGAAACGTAAGAAAGATTCCTCCATGCGCGTGGCGATTAATTTGGTCAAAGAGGGCGTCGCCCAAGCTGCCGTCAGTGCTGGGAACACCGGTGCGTTGATGGCCACCGCACGATTTGTGTTAAAAACCATCAAGGGGATTGACAGGCCTGCGATCATCTCCACCATGCCGTGCCTGGATACGTCACAAACATTGCATATGTTGGACCTGGGGGCGAATGTGGACTCGACGCCAGAGATGTTGGTTCAGTTCGCCATTATGGGATCAGTGTTAACACGCTATGTGGACAAAAAGGAATCGCCACGTGTTGCCTTGTTGAACGTCGGTGCTGAAGAAATAAAAGGCAGCGAAAAAGTAAAAATGGCGTCGCAATTATTGAATGAAAGCCCGCTCAATTATGTCGGATATATCGAGGCCGATGAAATCTTCAACGGTAAGGTCGACGTCATTGTGTGCGATGGGTTTGAGGGGAATGTGGCGTTGAAAGCCAGTGAAGGCACCGCTAAGATGATCATGAAGGTGTTGAAAGAGGAGTTCAAGCGTAATGCGCTCACTAAGTTGGCGGGCGCATGCGCGGCTCCGGTATTCCGTAGTATCCAGTCACGTCTGGACCCAAGGAGTCATAATGGTGCGTCGCTAATCGGACTAAATGGCATCGTTGTGAAAAGTCACGGCGGTACCGACCAAGTTGGTTTCGAGTACGCAATTCAAGAGGCTCGCCAACAGGCGAGTCGCAATGTTATTGGGCATATTAGTCAAGAAATAGAAAAGGTTTATTCTATATAAAGACTATATAATTCAATTATATAAATAACAAAGTTAAAGTAAATTATTATGTCATTTTCGATCGTATTTCCCGGCCAAGGTTCACAAGCTATTGGCATGATGAGTGAGTTGGCGGCGAATTATTCAATCGTACGTCAGTGTTTCGAGCGCGCGTCAGATGTCTTGGGCACAGACCTGTGGAAGATGACGCAAGAAGGCCCGCTAGAAGCCCTGTCGCAGACCGAAAACACACAACCCGCGCTACTGACTGCCGGTGTCGCGGCGTGGAAGGTCTGGCTCCAAAATGGAGGCACGGCGCCGAGTATGATGGCTGGCCACAGTCTGGGCGAGTACACCGCACTGGTCTGCGCTGGAGCCATGAGCTTTGCCGATGGCGTCGCGCTGGTGCGTGACCGCGGTCGCTACATGCAAGAGGCTGTGCCAGCTGGTGAGGGCGGAATGGCTGCCATTATTGGGCTGGAAGATAAGCAAGTGATTGCAGTCTGTGACAAATTGACTGAAGCTGGTGATCTGGTGCAAGCGGTGAACTTCAATGCGCCAGGGCAGGTCGTCATTGCAGGCACGGCTTCCGGCATTGAGAAAGCCGCCCAGGCCATGAAAGATGCCGGTGCCAAACGTGCCTTGCCCTTACCGGTGTCGATCCCGGCGCATTCAAGCCTGATGAGCCCAGCCTCTGAGCGACTGGCAGAACGATTAGCCGATGTTGATGTTTCGGTGCCATCAATCCCAGTTTTGCATAATTGCAATGTCAGCGTTGCCAAGTCACCGGCCGAAGTCAAAGCCAACCTGGTGACCCAACTTGATTCACCTGTTCGCTGGGTAGAATCAGTGCAAACCATGCACCGTCAAGGGGTTTCACTGTTTATCGAGAGTGGTCCAGGTCGAGTGCTGGGTGGCATGGTTAAGCGCATCGTGCGTGAAGCAGATGCAGGCTGTATTGAGAAGCCAGAGGCTGTCGAAGCATTGTTGGCGGCCACCGCGTAACCCTACGAACACCTATATTTACAGAGGATAATCATGTTTGATTTAAGTAACAAAATTTGCCTGGTCACGGGTGCAACGCGCGGGATCGGAAAAGCCATTGCTGCGCAATTGGGCGCCCAAGGTGCGACCGTAATTGGTACGGCGACCTCACAAGCCGGCGCTGAGACCATTTCAAGCGCGCTTAAAGACGCCAGCATCCAAGGTGAAGGTGTCGTGTTAAATGTGGCGAATGGCGACTCGGTTGAGGCAGTGCTGAAGCACGTGACCGACACCTATGGTGCGATCAACGTGTTGGTCAACAATGCCGGGATTACGCGTGACAATCTGATGATGCGAATGAAAGAAGAAGAGTGGGATGACATCATGTCAACCAACTTGAAGTCCGTATATCGATTGTCCAAAGGCGTGTTGCGCGGCATGATGAAAGCGCGCACCGGTCGCATTATCAATATCACGTCGGTGGTTGGCGTATCGGGTAATGCGGGTCAGGCCAATTACGCGGCGGCCAAAGCCGGTGTGATTGGTTTCAGTAAATCACTCGCGCAGGAAATTGCTTCACGTGGGATTACCGTCAACGCAATCGCGCCGGGTTTTATCAATACTGACATGACCAAAGCGCTGAATGAAGAGCAGGTCAGCAAGATGACCGCGAACATTCCGGCCGCACGTTTGGGTGAGCCTGAAGACATCGCCGCATCGGTGGTATTCCTCGCTTCGGATGAGAGTTCATACATTACTGGTGCCACCTTGCATGTGAACGGTGGCATGTACATGACCTAGGTCTGAAATCGGTCTTCGGTTATAGTTACGACAATTGGTAATTATTTTGCAAAGCGGGCGCTTTTTTATATAATGCGCCGCATTGATCAACCGCTGGTGGCAATCATGCAGTCGATGGTTGTTGACAGTTTTATCTCTCCTGATGTTCGTGGTAATTTATAGCCAGTTTGAACTGAAGGATAAATAGCTCCCCCTTGAAGAGGTACACTCATGAGCAGTATTGAAGAACGCGTAAAAAAAATCGTCATCGAGCAACTTGGTGTTAATGAAGACCAAGTTGTTAACAGTGCATCGTTTGTCGACGACCTGGGCGCTGATTCACTGGACACAGTTGAGCTGGTTATGGCTCTCGAAGAAGAGTTCGAAACTGAAATCCCAGATGAAGAAGCTGAGAACATCACTACTGTTCAGCAAGCCATCGATTACGTTGTGAAAAACAGCTAATCGCTGAATTGCGAAAAATAGAAGGCCGCTCAGCGCAATCGAGCGGCCTTTTTTATGTCTGAAGAATTTGTCTCACTCGTCGCTACTAATTGGCATATTGCCCAATAGAACGCGCAGTTTCTAACGTTCAGTGACGTTAATTAGGTAGGGCTGATCCGGGTTTTCTTTTATAATCGCGCATTGGCAACAATTCACCACACACAAACAACTAGTTATGAGTAAACGTCGCGTCGTCATAACCGGCATGGGGATTATCTCTCCGGTCGGGCTCACCTTGGATGAAAACTGGAAAAATATCACTAACGGAGTCAGTGGTATTGGTCGAATCGATCGTTTCGATCCTGAAGGCTATCCTTGTCAGATCGCCGGTCAAGTCGATGGGTTTGATCCCGCGAATTATATGCCGCCTAAAGAAACCAAAAAGATGGATCGCTTTATTCAGATGGGCATGGCGGCTAGTCTGGACGCGTTCCGTGATTCTGGCTTAGAAGTCACCGAGGCGAATGCCGAGCGAATTGGTGTTTATGTCGGTTCCGGCATTGGTGGTATTGAGTCGATTGAAAATGCCACGTTAACCCTGAATAACCGTGGTGTACGACGTGTGTCTCCTTTTTTCGTGCCGAGCGCCATTATCAATATGATTTCCGGCAATCTCTCGATTCAGCTCGGCCTTAAAGGGCCGAACTTGTCGATGGTCACTGCCTGCACGACCGCGACCCATGCGATTGGCGATGCCGGTCGACTCATCGAGTACGGTGATGCCGATGTCATGATTGCTGGTGGCGCGGAAGCGGCCATCACACAAACAGCCATTGCAGGCTTCGGCAACGCGCGCGCACTGTCGTCACGTGATGTTGATCCAGCCCAGGCTTCCTGCCCATGGGATGAGGCGCGCGACGGTTTTGTCATGGGCGAGGGCGCTGGGGTTCTCGTATTAGAAGAATATGAACACGCAAAAGCACGTGGTGCACGAATCTACGCAGAGCTGGCTGGGTTTGGTATGAGCGGCGACGCGTATCATATGACCTCACCAAGCCCTGGTGGTGAAGGTGCGGCACGTTGCATGGTGAACGCAATGCGCAACGCTGGTGTGAACCCTGAAGACGTAGACCACCTGAACGCACACGGCACCTCAACGCCACTGGGCGATGCAGCCGAGACCAATGCCACTAAAACCGCTTTTGGCGATCACGCTAAACATATTGCGATCAGCTCTACCAAATCCATGGTGGGGCACTTGCTCGGTGCAGCCGGTGGCGTAGAAGCGGTGTACACCGCAATGGCGTTGCACACGCAAATTGCGCCTCCGACCATTAATCTGCACAATCCGTCACCAGATTGCGATTTGGATTACGTGCCGAATACCGCGCGTGACATGAACATGAGTTTAGCGCTGACCAATTCGTTCGGATTTGGTGGTACCAATGGCACGCTGGCCATGAAACGTTTCGTATAGGCAATCCTCACCAGTGCTTACTCTGGTTAACGGCAAACAAACCCCACAAACCTCGGCATTAGACCGAGGTTTGTTATATGGGCAATCAGTTTTTGAAACGGTCGCGGTCGAGAACCAGACACTGCTACTTTGGGAGGCGCACTTGAATCGGCTGGTGGCTGGCGCCTCCGCCATCGGAGTTCCACTATCCGCCGATTTTCTCGCCGCATTGAGCGGCGAGGCGCATGCAGCGGCAACACAGTGCGATGAGCGAACTGTGTTGCGCGTCACGGTTACGGCTGGGCAGGGCGGACGTGGATACCTCAACCCCGACCCAATGCAGCCGACCCGGATACTGAGTTGTCATCCGTACCCGCAATATCCTGTCGACCATCGAGATGTTGGTATCACGCTGGGAATCAGTGATATTCGTTTGGCCACGCAACCGCTTTTAGCGGGCATCAAGCATGGTAATCGCTTGGAGCAGGTTTTGGCGCGTTCACAATGGCATGCAGATTGGCAAGAGGCCCTGTTGTTGGACCACGATTTAAATGTCGTCGAGGCGACACAAAGCAATGTATTTCTGGCGCGAGATGGGGTTATATTCACACCCAAGCTAGACCGTTGTGGCGTTGCCGGCGTGATGCGTGACTACCTGATCGCGGTGGCGCAAAGCATTGGAGTCGACACTCGGATTGTGCGATTATCCTTATCTGACATCGAGGCGGCTGATGAGGTGTTTGTCAGCAACTCCATCATTGGCTTATGGCCCGTTCAACGGTGCTTATCTCGCCATTATAAGAGTCGAGAAATCTCGTCTAAACTTCTGAAATTATTACTAGAAAATGAAGTTATTCCGAATCATTAGGCTCACGTTTTATGCGTTGTTTGTGTTGGCAATGGCCTTCGCTTATTTTACCTACACCAGCGTAATATCACAGCCGTTAGAAAACCGCGACAAAATGCTCGTTATCCCGCAGGGGGTTGGCGTCAGCTGGCTGGCAAACCATTTGCAGCAGCAGGGCGTGATTGATAATCGCTACGTGTTTCGCGCTTACACCTGGTTAAATGCGCGTGATATTCAAATCAAGGCCGGTGAATACACACTCGTCGACGTGGACTCGATTCCTGAGCTGATTAACAAGGTCAATCAAGGCAAGGTGATTCAGTATTCGTTGACTTTGATTGAAGGCAAAACCTTTAAAGAGTACTTGGCGCACCTCAAATCCCAACGCTTGCTAGAAGACGAGCTCGACGCGATGGATGATGTCGCGATCATGCGTGCACTTGGCGCGCCAGGCCAGCACCCAGAAGGTATGTTTGCACCGCAGACCTACTATTTTCAAAAGGGCGACAGCGATTTTGACGTGTTGGAGCAAGCGTTCAAACGTCAGCAAGCACTGTTAGATGAGATCTGGGCGTCACGCGCCGACGATGTGGAAGTCAAATCACCGTACCAATTGTTGATCATGGCCTCGATCATCGAAAAAGAGACTGGTGCGGCACACGAGCGCCCAACAATCTCTGGCGTGTTTAACAATCGATTGCGTATCGGCATGAAGCTCCAAACCGATCCAACCGTGATTTATGGTATGGGAGACAGTTATGATGGCAATATTCGGCGTCGCGATTTGACTACCGATACCGAGTACAACACCTATACGCGGTACGGCTTGCCGCCAACGCCGATTGCGATGCCAGGCGAAGCCGCTATCCGCGCGGCAGCCAACCCGGAAACCACCGAGGCACTGTATTTTGTCGGCAAGGGCGATGGTTCGCACAAATTTTCTAAAACCCTGAAAGAGCACAATAATGCGGTCATCAAGTATCAACTTGGCGGCAAACCGAAGTCTTTTTCGTCTAATCCTGAGCAGTAGACATGGGCGCAGTGCAGGGTAAGTTTATAACCGTCGAAGGCCAAGACGGGGCAGGAAAATCGACCAATATCGAGGTCATTGAGTCAGTTCTGACGCAGCACAGCATCGATTACGTGCACACACGTGAACCCGGCGGCACTGAACTGGGTGAGCGGCTGCGTGAGTTATTGTTGAACGACAGCGACGCCATGATCGGTGATACGGCTGAACTGATGATAATTTTTGCAGCACGCGCCCAGCATCTTGATCAGGTCATCAAACCGGCGTTGGCTGCCGGTAAATGGGTGTTATGTGATCGCTTTACCGACGCCACCTATGCTTATCAGGGCGGTGGCCGTGAGCTTGATGTTCAGACCATTGCTGCCTTAGAGACACTGGTACAAGGTACATTACGCCCGGATTTGACGGTGCTACTGGATGTGCCAGTCGCCGTTGGCGAACAACGTGCCGACAACCGTGGAGAACCTGATCGCTTTGAACAACAGCAGCAGTCCTTCAAGCAACGTGTTCGAGCATGTTATCTCGCTCGCGCGAGCGACGAACCAGCGCGTTTTCGCGTGGTCGACGCCAGCCTGGCGCTGGATCAGGTACAAGCGCAAGTCGAACAGGTATTAGTCGACTATATTCAGCGCGTGCAAACAGGCTAATGAGCAAGTTCAGCCCAACAATCCATCCGTGGAATCAAGACGTTTGGCAAAACCTGACGATGGAGCCTGAGCGTACCAATCATGCCTTATTATTCAACGGAAACAGTGGTTTAGGTAAACGTGATCTCGCCCTTGCGCTGGCGCATTTTGTCTTAACTGATACCCATTCACAGTCGGAATCTTTGTTCGCCGCGGCATCACACCCAGATCTGCATGTGATTATGCCAGAGATAGAAGTACAAGCAGGCTTGCTGGGCAGCTACGCAAATCGATATCTGGAAGTACATTCGGGCAAACCTAAGCGTGCGATTACCATTGAACAGGTACGGCGGCTCTCGGCGGCGCTGACCACGCATCCTCACATCAGCTCGCACCGCGTCATTCTGATCCTCTTCGCCGAGACTATGAATCGTAATGCGTCCAACGCCTTACTGAAAAGCCTGGAAGAACCACCTGCCAATACGTTGTTTGTGGTGGTGACGGATGAGGTTTCTAAGTTGGTGAGTACCATTCGCAGTCGCTGCAGCTTAGTGAATTTTTACCCGCCGGAAGCGTCGGCAGCTAAAGCCTGGCTTGCGCACCAGCGTGTCATTCCCGACGCTGAGATCGATACTTATCTCGCCATGGCCAACAACCACCCATTGGCGGCACTCGACCTGTTTAGCGGTGATTATCTGACTGCGCTAAAAGCGGTATTCAGCGAGGTAAACAGCCTCTGGATGCGGCGCGCAGAAGTGACAGCCGTGGCGAAATCCTGGCAACAATTGGGCAGTTTGCCGGCGCTGGAGATCCTGCAAAAGTTAACCACAGATTTATTGCGTACCAAATTGACAGACCAGCCAGCGACGGTGTTTTTTCCTGTGCAAATGTCTTGGATATCGTCTTCCAGCGCAAAACTTGATAAGCAACGCTTACTGGATTTGGTGGATGAGCTGAATAATGCGAAACGCTTGCTGGCAACCACCGTTGATGAGCTGTTAGTGCTGGAAACCGTCGCACACAAATTTTATCGCTTGCCAGCCTAACGATTGGTGCTTGTAGAACGTTGAAATTAGCGGTATAAACTCATAATGACTGTAGAAAAGCAAAACATCCCGGCCGACAAAGCGCGCAATGCGGTGATTTCGATCGCCATTAAAGATAAGCAAGCGCTGTACATGTCGTATATGCCGTTTGTGAAGAATGGCGGTCTCTTCGTGCCAACCAAGAAAGACTACAATCTTGGTGATGAAATGTTTTTGCTGGTTAAGATCATGGATGAGATCGACCCCGTGCATATTTCTGGCAAAGTGATCTGGGTTAGCCCGCCGGGCGCCTTAGGGAACCGGCCACGCGGAGTAGGGGTTCAGTTTATGGGCGACGATGCCCGCGCCACAGTGAATTTGATCGAACAAAAACTGGGTGCCTCCATCTCGCTGACGCGATCCACGCACACCATGTAGTCCGAACCTAAGCAGTCCGAACTTATGTTGTTCACATCCAGGCGGCCAGAGCAGGGCGCTTGAACTAAATCTAGTTTTAATACGATATTCCATGCAAATCGTCGACTCTCATTGTCACATCAATTTTGACGAACTTCATCAGCGCCTACCCGACATTTTGGCCAATGCGCGCCTGAATGATGTCTCGCATATGCTGTGTGTGTCGGTTAACCTCGAAGACTTTCCGCAGGTCAAAAAGCTGGCCGACGAACATTCGAATGTGTTTGCATCGGTTGGTGTGCATCCGTGCTACGAAGACGTGAAAGAACCGAGTGTTGAGGAGCTGGTTAGCATCGCTCAGGACGACAATATTGTCGCCATTGGTGAAACCGGACTAGATTATTTTCGGGTTGAAGATCAGGACATGACCTGGCAACAACAACGCTTTGTGCGGCATATCACAGCCGCCAAAACCGTTAATAAACCGCTTATTATCCACACGCGCAGTGCCGCAGACGACACCATGCGCATGCTCAAAGAAGAGGGCGCGGATCAATGTCGTGGTGTAATGCACTGTTTTGCCGAAGACTGGGATGTCGCCAAAAGGGCGCTTGACCTGGGTTTTTACATCTCTTTTTCAGGTATCGTGACGTTCAAAAGCGCCACCAACGTGCAGGAAGTTGCACGTAAATGCCCTATCGATCGCGTTTTAGTTGAAACCGATTCACCGTATCTGGCGCCCGTGCCATTGCGCGGTAAAACCAACGAACCAGCTTATGTACGACACACTGCCCAGTTCGTGGCCGATCTTAAAGGCATGCCGCTCGAGGATCTAGCGGCGCAGACCACCGATAACTTTTTCAATTTATTCCCAGCCACACGCTAAATCTGCAGCTAACTGGATTTTTAGACCAAATACTCGGCGAAATCGGATTTTCTCGGGAAACTGCTCAGCGACTCACAAATTCGGTTTCTTGTGCGGAAATCGAATTTTTCAGTCATATCACGCTCAGTTCTGAGCAATCTTTTTTGCCTTGCGGCTACACAGAGTCGTCAAACTCACCAAAACTGAATCAGCTAATTTGCCATAAGACCATGGCTGACTTTGTGGCGAATTCCCAAAGTAAACTCACGGCCATTCAACGAACTCTGTAAACATCCGCCAAGGCAGGCTGAGATACGCAGGCCATCATCGCTAAACACGCATAGTTACTAATAATCAGAAATAGTTACACGATTAGTGCGCGATGACACACCATATAAGCGTTTTTTATTTAAGACTAGTTCTAGATAAGTAATATAACTATTTGTATATAAATAGAATAATACTTAAAGTAAGTTCGCAACCATCTCAAGTGAACGTGTTAAAACAGCAATATTCAGATATGCGCATAATATATATTATGTAAAATTAAGTTGGTATTTATTAACTGGATATTAAACACCCGTTGGACGTACAACCAAAGTGCTTACGTTTCTACAACTAACCCCCTTACGTTACAACTAACCCTCTTAAGTTTTTGTCCAAGAAGTTAGAGCTACATTCTTGTGACTTTAAAGGTAGTTAGATGAGCTTAGACATGCCGTGTACTGCATTATTTTTCAGTGTGTCGCGAGTATCGTAGTACTTGATCATTTCAACTGTCGAATGACCTGTGGCATTAATAATGGAGATAAAGTCTTCCTGGTTGTTTAATGCCAACTCAATGAAGGTTTTTCGAAATGAATGAGGAGTAGCTCGCTTTCCATTGGCCACCTTAAAAACAACCTTCTGGACCAGCTGATATATGTAACTAGTGTTTAAAGGCTTTTTCAGTGATTTCGTTGTGTTATTCCTCACAGGACTAAAAATATAATCGCTAGCTGGTTCATAGGTGCTCCGATATTCGAGCATTCGTTTGAGTAAGTTGCCTGGCATTGGCAGCAATTTATAACTGCCTCCCTTCTGAAAAACGTTCACGCTAGACTTATCCAGGTCCAGATCGCTCCATTTGATTCCTACCAATTCATTCCTTCGTAGAGCAAGTACTGCGAGAGTACATATTGCTAGATAATCACGATATGCCGTCTGCGAAATCTTATGTCTTTTATCCATATATCCGATAACGTCCAGAACTTCTGCTCTAGTCAGACTAGACGTACTACTTCTTTTATCGACTTTATGAGCTTGGTATTGATCTAATGGATTCTTTGGGTATTCATACGAATGCATCAAGTATTTAAAAAAGCTCGATAACGCATATGCTTTGCGGTTTGTTGTCTTCGGGTTTATCGGCCTATTCGTTTCTTCATCATATTCCGTTAGATCGTCTAGATAATCCTGAATTTGTTTCACCAAGTCGTGAAACATAATTTTGCCTAGTTGATCGAGGCTCCTCACTCCGAGTTTGGCAAACAGATCCAGTATGTCTCTCGCATACGCTCGTTTTGTGTTTTCTGATCTCTTTGTCGATAGGAAACCGTCTAAGACTTCATCGATACGCAATGAAGTGGTTATAGGCTTGGGAGAGATTACTGCTTCGGATACACGTTTTTCCATACTCAAAATATAGCACTAAACTACTACTGATAATTCATATTATCAGTAGTAAATTATGATCCTGTAAAATATTAGACCTATATATTAAGTGCGGCTACTCCCTATTACTTTTAAGTTGATTCCAGTAGTTTCTAATACATATAAATCTATTGAACCAAGTAAGCTGAGAACACTATCGCTTGGACTGTCGACGTTCAAACCAGGTTGAACGATGAAGTACCGAAACTCTTTCTCCATCCTATTTGCATGAGGGACTATAGATTCCAAATCCTTGAAAGTGCCATATTCAATCCTAGACGCTTTGTTTTGATCAATTCGTCTTTTTTCTCGGTACTTCAACCTCTGAATGATTCTTTCAAACTCCCCTACCCACTTGCAACCCTTAATTACTTGGCCACAAACATCGTAGAAATTGTCGATCGAAGATCCCACATTCCCGCCTTGCGCGTACTTAAGATGGTAAAACTCGACTATCATCTTCCCTCCTTCATCTTTTATGGCAACTATATCTGGTAAGGCCTGAGTTTACCCGACACTTTTCATAGTAAATAATGTAACTTAACTATGAGAGGTAAA